>DASVTJ010000090.1:0-3892 GCA_036387635.1 Duganella sp. | reverse complement strand
TCGGGCGCGCTGGAGCGGATCGCGTCGGCCTCCGGCACCTTGAGGATCTGGCCCGACTTCAGGCGGTTCATGTTATTGCCGGAGAACGCTTCCGGATTGGCGCGGTACAGCGCCACCAGCATCATGTCGAGCGAAATGTCGACCGGCTTGACCTGCGTGGCGATGCGGCTCAGGTTGTCGCCCTTTTTCACCGTGTACTGCTCGGCCGGCTTTTTGGCCGGCTGCGGGCGCGCGGGCGCCGGCGCGGCCGCTGGCGGCGGCATGTTCGATGCCGACGGCGCCGCCGTCGAAGACGATGGCGTTGTCGAAGGCGCGGCGGCGACCGGCGCGTTCGGCGCGCTCGCGGCGGCGCCGACCTGGCGGCCCAGATCGACCGGCGCGGCCACTTGCGGCGACTGCGCCGAGCGCATGTCCGGCGGATCGAGCAGGAAGGTGTACTCGCGCACCATGCGCCCGCCGTTCCACTTCAGTTCCAGCAGCATGTCGACGAACGGCTCGTTGATCGGCTGGCTGGAGTTGACGCGGATCACCTGGCGGCCGCCGCGCTGCTCGACCTCGAAGCGCAGCGCCATCAACGCGGGATTGAACTCGATATTGGCGGTGCGGTAAGCGTCGGGCGAGGCCAGCTGGGCGACCAGGCCGTTGGCCTCTTCGGCGCTGACGGCGGTCAGTTCGATCTCGGCCCGCAATGGTTGGCCCAGCGATGACAAGACGGTCAGCTTGCCAAGTCCGGCAGCGTTTGCGGCGGCGGACAACAACACCGCACCGGCAACCGCGCTGGTGAGTGTTTTCAACGCGAACGAAACGATGCTGGTGCGATTGGTTACAGGCATAGTGGGCGGCAGTAGGTTGTTAGAGGGAAAATGTTACTTTCCCGGAGATCCCAACATATCATCATGCACATGAGCATGCAAGCTTTGGGCGACGTTTCACCGGCGATAGCCGGACAGATGTCACGTCTGTGCCTACTTTAAACCAAAAAAAGGGGTTTTCCCTATGAAAGCTCATAGAAAAAACCCCTTCCCGCCGCCGCGATAACGACGTGTTTTTACTTGTCGAGAACGATGCGCAGCATGCGGCGCAGCGGTTCGGCCGCGCCCCACAGCAACTGGTCGCCGACGGTGAAGGCCGACAGGTAATCGTCACCCATGCTCATCTTGCGCAAACGCCCGACCGGAATCGTCAGGCTGCCGGTGGCGGCCGCCGGCGACAAGTCCTTGACCGACGCTTCACGCGTGTTCGGCACCACTTTGACCCACTGGTTATTGGACGCGATGATGTCGTGGATCTCGTCGATCGGCACGTCCTTTTTCAGCTTGATGGTCAACGCCTGCGAGTGGCTGCGCATGGCGCCGATGCGTACGCACAGGCCGTCGACAGGGATCGCTCGGGAGCCGAAGTCCGCGCCCAGGCCGAGGATCTTGTTGGTTTCGGCGCCGCCCTTCCACTCTTCCTTCGACTGGCCGTTGCCCAGGTCCTTGTCGATCCAAGGGATCAGGTTGCCGGCCAGCGGGGCGCCGAACTGCTTGGTCTCTTCCGCCGACAGGCCGTGCTGGGTGGCCAGCACCTGGCGGTCGATTTCCAGGATCGCCGACGCCGGATTATCCAGCAGCGCCTTGACCGACGCGTTGATGGTGCCGAACTGGGTCAGCAGCTCGCGCATGTGCTGCGCGCCGCCGCCCGACGCGGCCTGGTACGTCATCGACGTCATCCACTCGACCAGGTTGTGCTGGAACAGGCCGCCCAGGCCCATCAGCATGCACGACACGGTGCAATTGCCGCCGATGTAGTTCTTCACGCCTTTTCCCAGCGCGTCCTTGATGACGTGCAGGTTGACCGGATCCAGCACGATGACGGCGTCCTTTTCCCTGCGCAGGGTCGACGCGGCGTCGATCCAGTAGCCGTTCCAGCCGGCCGCGCGCAGTTGCGGGAACACCTCGGTGGTGTAGTCGCCGCCCTGGCACGAGATGATGATCTCGCACTTTTTCAGTTCGTCGATGTCGGTCGCGCTTTTCAGTTTGGTTTCATTCTTGGCCATCTTCGGGGCATCGCCGCCCGGATTCGAGGTCGTAAAAAACACCGGTTCGATGTGGGCGAAATCGCCCTCTTCCTGCATGCGCTGCATCAGGACCGAACCGACCATACCGCGCCAACCTACCAAGCCTACGAGTTTCATTTTTTATCCTTTGAATATATTAAGCCAGGGCCTTGACGACTGCGTTGCCCATCTCCTCGGTGCCCACCTTGGTGGTGCCCGGCTCGAAGATGTCGGCGGTGCGCAAGCCCTGCGCCAGCACGGCCTTGACGGCGGTCTCGATGCGGTCGGCCTGTTCGTTCTTGTCGAAGGTGTAGCGCAGCATCATCGCGGCCGACAGGATCGTCGCCAGCGGATTGGCGATGCCCTTGCCGGCGATGTCCGGCGCCGAACCGTGCGACGGCTCGTACAGGCCCTTGTTGTTGGCGTCGAGCGAGGCCGACGGCAGCATGCCGATCGAGCCGGTCAGCATCGCCGCGCAATCGCTCAGGATGTCGCCGAACATGTTGCCGGTGACGATGACGTCGAATTTCTTTGGCGCGCGCACCAGTTGCATGGCGGCGTTGTCGACGTACATGTGGTCGAGGGCGACATCCGGATATTCCTTGTGGACGTCGGTGACGATGTCCTTCCAGAACTGGAACGTTTCCAGCACATTGGCCTTGTCGACGCTGGTGAGGCGCTTGCCGCGCTTTTGCGCCGCCTGGAACGCCACGTGGGCGATGCGGCGGATCTCGCCTTCGGCGTAGCGCATCGTGTCGAAGCCTTCGCGCTGGCCTTTGAACGGGCCGTCCGGGCATTCGCGCACGCCGCGCGGCTGGCCGAAGTAAATGTCGCCGGTCAGTTCGCGCACGATCAGGATGTCGAGGCCGGAAACGACTTCCGGCTTCAACGTCGAGGCGCCGGCCAGTTCCGGGTACAGGATCGCCGGACGCAGGTTGCCGAACAGGCCCAGCTGCTTGCGCAGGCCCAGGATCGCCTGCTCGGGGCGCAGCGCGCGCTCCAGCGTGTCGTACTGATAGTCGCCGACGGCGCCGAACAGCACCGCGTCGGACGCCTTGGCCAGCGCCAGCGTGGCGTCCGGCAGCGGATGGCCGTGGGCCGCGTAGCCGGCGCCGCCGACGGGGGCGGTTTCCAGCTCGAACGATTCGCCCAGCACATTGAGGACCTTGACGGCTTGGGCGACGATTTCCGGGCCGATACCGTCGCCCGGGAGGATTGCGATTTTCATGGTGTTTTTCGAGATTAAATGACGTTGGCCAACCAGGGTTGGTTTGCCAGATGGCGCTCTTCGAAGCCACGGATGACGTCGGCGTGGCGCAGCGTCAGTCCGATATCGTCGAGCCCGTTCATCAGGCAGTATTTGCGGAAGGCGTCGATCTCGAAGGGATAGGAGACGCTGCCGTTGCTGGTGGAAATGCGCTGCTGCTCAAGGTCGACCACCAGACGGTAACCGGGGAAGGCCTTGACTTCGTTGAACAGATGATCGATCTGCGTTTCGGTTAAAACGATCGGCAGCAAGCCGCTCTTGTAACAGTTGTTGAAGAAGATGTCGGCGAACGACGGCGCGATGATGGCGCGGAAGCCATACTGGTCCAGCGCCCAAGGCGCGTGCTCGCGCGACGAGCCGCAGCCGAAGTTTTTGCGCGTCAGCAGGATCGAGGCGCCCTGGTAGCGCGGCTCGTTGAGCACGAACTCCGGGTTGAGCGGTCGCACGCTGTTGTCCATGCCCGGTTCGCCGTGGTCGAGATAGCGCCACTCGTCGAACAGGTTGGGGCCGAAGCCGGTGCGATGGATGGACTTCAGAAATTGCTTCGGGATGATGGCGTCGGTGTCGACGTTGGCGCGGTCGAGCGG
>DASVTJ010000089.1:0-1988 GCA_036387635.1 Duganella sp. | reverse complement strand
CGCGGCCAGGACCGCCAGCAGCGCGACCATCGGCACGTGCAGCAGGGACGAGAATTTAAAGTTTTTCATGATGATCCAGTTTCACAGGGAGAGTCTGCGTGGCCGGCCGCCGGGGATGACAGCCATCTTGCGCCAGTGTAGACGCAGGCCTGCCGGCCGCATCGCAGGAGCAGACCCGGATTACCGGTGTAATTTAAGCGATGGCGCTCCGCCTTGGCGCGCCGCCTTGGCGCTCCGCCTTGGCCCAAGGCGAAAAAAAAAGCGGATACATCCGATGTATCCGCTTCGATCCACTTTGCTGCGGCGTCGCTACCGCGTCGCCGTGGGCTGGCGCAAGCTTACTTGCGTCCGCGCGGGGCGGCGGCGGCGCGGCCGGGGTTGGCGCCCTTGGCCGGCGGCGCCGACGCGGCCGGTTTCTTGATCTTGATGGTGTCGAGAATCGAGGCGCGCACCTTAGTCTCGAGCGACTGGCGCGCCGTCAACGAGCCGGTCAGCGCGTTGGCGCGCTGGCCCTGGCCGCCCTGCTGCGCTTGAGCCGAGGCGACCACGCCGGACCTGGCGCCCTTGCCACCCTTGGCCCCAGCGCCCGGCAGCGGCAACGCCGAAGCCGGACCACGGCGACCGTCGGTACTCGGGTTGCTGGTCGCTTCGCCGGCCGACCAACTCGGAATCAGGTGCTTGTCGCCGTTGCCGATCAAGTCGCCACGGCCCATGGCCACCAGCGCCTCGCGCAGGATCGGCCAATTCTCCGGGTCCTGGTAGCGCAGGAACGCCTTGTGCGTGCGGCGGATCTTGCCGCTGCGCGCGGTCTCGACGGTTTCCGAATCGGCGGTCACCTTGCGCAATGGATTTTTGCGCGTGTGGTACATCGTGGTGGCCATCGCCATCGGCGTCGGCATGAACGTTTGCACCTGGTCGAGCTTGAAGTTGTTCTTCTTCAGCCACAGCGCCAGGTTCAGCATGTCCAGATCGGTCGTGCCCGGGTGGGCGGCGATAAAGTACGGTATCAGGTATTGCTTCTTGCCGGCTTCCAGCGAAAAACGGTCGAACATTTCCTTGAACTCGTCGTAGGCGCCGATGCCCGGCTTCATCATCTTCGACAGCGTATTTTCTTCGGTGTGCTCGGGCGCGATCTTCAGCAGGCCGCCGACGTGGTGCGTGACCAGTTCCTTGACGTACTCGGGCGAACGCACGGCGATGTCGTAGCGCAGGCCCGACGAGATCAGGATTTTTTTCACGCCGGGAATGGCGCGCGCCTTGCGGTACAGCGAGATCAGCTTGCTGTGGTCGGTGCCCAGGTTGACGCAGATCGACGGGTACACGCACGACAGGCGACGGCACGATTCCTCGATCTTCGGGTCCTTGCACGCCAGCCGGTACATATTGGCGGTCGGGCCGCCCAGGTCGGAAATCGTCCCCGTGAAGCCCTTGGTCTTGTCGCGGATGTGTTCGATCTCGCGCAGGATCGACGGCTCCGAGCGGCTCTGGATGATGCGGCCCTCGTGCTCGGTGATCGAGCAGAACGTGCAGCCGCCGAAGCAGCCGCGCATGATGTTGACCGAGAAACGGATCATCTCCCACGCCGGGATGCGGGCCTTGCCGTACGACGGATGCGGCGCGCGCGCATAGTTCATGTCATAGACGCCGTCCATCTCGTCCATGCGCAGCGGCAGCGGCGGCGGATTGATCCACACGTCGCGCTCGCCGTGCGCCTGCACCATGGCGCGGGCGTTGCCGGGATTCGATTCCAGGTGGAACACGCGCGAGGCGTGCGCGTACATCACCGGATCGGCGCTGACGGTCTCGTACGACGGCAGCCGCACCACGGTTTTGTGGTGCTTCTCTTTTTCCATCGCCTGGCGCTCTTCGCGGCTCATGAAGCGGATCGTCTTGACCACTTCGGCCGGCGCCTGCACCTGGACTGGCGCTGGAGCGGGGGCCGGGGCCGCCTTCGGCTCGACCATCGCCTCGTTGACCTCGGCCTCGCC
>DASVTJ010000088.1:0-6588 GCA_036387635.1 Duganella sp. | reverse complement strand
GCCCGTGATGGTCGTCGTGCTTGCTCATGCTTCATTCCCGTTGGCTGGTTCGGCGATATGTTCCAGCATATCGTTCAGGACGTCGCTGATGTGCGCATCGGCGGCGGTGTAGAAAACTTGCTTGCCTTGCCGCTCAGACTTGACGATGCGCGCCGCGCGCAACAAACGCAAGTGGTGGCTGACGAGGGAGCTGCTCAGATCAAGAGAAGTGGCGATGTCGCTGACGGCGATCGGCGCGGCCACGCAGGCGAGCACGATGCGCAAGCGGGTCGGGTCGCCCAGCAGGTGGAACAAATCGGCCAGTTGCGCGATGGCGGGATCGATGCCGGTATAGTCGTGTTGGCAGCTCATGTATTTCGTATAACTCGTCATGTGAATAGGTGTTCACATGTTAGCACGGAAAATCAGAAGCGCGGTAGGGTGTGGCGTCACCCTGCGAGGACGATTTACTTGCGGAGCTCGGCTTGCAACTGGCTGCGCACTTTCGGGTCCAGCCTCTCGATCGCTTTGGTCAGCTTGTCGGCGTTTTGCAAGGCCAGCGTTTGTTCCGGCGTTAACGCTTTGGCCTGCTCGACGATGGGCGCGGCGGGCGGTTTCGAAAACGCCGCCTGTCCACCGAGCACCACCAGCGCGCTGAGGACGGCGATGCCGGCTGCGGCGGCCAGCAAGCGCAGATCGCGCGGCGTCACCGCTGGCGCCAAGGTGGCGTCGAGCACGGCCGCTTTGCGCGCCGCCTCGGCCTTGGCTTCCGTCTGCGCGACCGGCGCCGGTGAAGACGTCGATGCCGGCGCCGCCGACAACCCGCCCGCCGCGCGGGCATGCTGGACCAACTCCTGCGAGGCGGCGTCGATGGCGGCGATATGCCGTTCGACCGCCTCCTCCAGCACCGCCTCGTTCAGCGCCACCAGCGCGAAGATCGGATCGTCGATATCGATCTTGACGCCGGTCTTTTCAAACACCAGGCTGCGCAGTTTTTGCTGGTCCATGGCCACTTACCACTCGACCTTGTCGAGCTGCTCGAACAGGTCGCGGAACACCACCTTAATGCGCTGCTTTTCCATCACGTTGAACTTGTCGCTTTCGCGCACTTCGCTGGCGGTCAGGCGCGCGGTGTTCATCTTCTTGATGTCGGCGCCGAAGGTGTCGGCGTTGCGCGCAGACAGCACGATCCGTCCGCGCACGCGCGATGAATTGTCCGCGTAGGTTTGCGATTCGGTGAACTGTTTGCCGGACGCCGATTGCAGCAGGCCGAAGTGCTCGTTTTCCCACAGCACCAGCGGCACCTTGGTGGCCTTGGCGGTCGAGACGAAACCCATCGCCGTATCGTGCAAGGTGTCGCCGCCGCCGACGATGGTGTGGATGTAGACTTTGCGGCCCGATTCCTCGAGCAGCGCGAAGCAATCGTTTTCAAGCAGATAGCCCATCAGCGGCGAGAAGGTGTTGGCGCCGTTGTCGACGACGCAGTTGCCGTCTTCCTCCAGGATATCGATCATCAACGCGTCGAAGCGCTTCGGGTCGATGGTGCGGCTGTCCGTCATCACCGGCACATGCTTGACGTCCATCGCCTTGTAGCGCGAAAACGTCGCGTTCTCCTGGTCGGTGTCGTAGCAGCGCAGCGGCTGGTGCTGCTCGGCCATGTCGCCGGCCGCGTTTTTGCTGGCGAGCCACTGCGCGAGGATCGTCGAGACCAGTGTCTTGCCGATGCCGCCTTTGCCCTGAAGAATAAAATGTACCGTGTTTTGCATCTCAAATCACCCCTGAATCTTCTGGAAATGGGCGCGCCATCGCGCTCGAACGCAACGAGAGTAATTGTTTTGAGGCAGGAAGGCAACCTTCACCGGCGCGCACGCGGCAGGCCCGTTGGGCGGGGGCACGCGGCGCGGGTCGGCCGCGCCGCGACCGCGGCTAATCGATAAAGCGCAGCAATCCTTGCAGCGCATGGATCACGGTCTGCTCGCGCACCGCCTTGCGGTCGCCGCTGAACACCAAGCGCTCGGTGTGGACGGTGTCGGCGTTGGCCCAGCCGAAGCAGACGGTGCCGACCGGCTTGCCCGGCACGGCGCCGGTCGGGCCGGCGATGCCGGTGGTCGACAAGGCCAGATGGGCGTTGCTCGAGCCGAGCGCGCCGCTGGCCATCGCCCCCGCCACTTCCTCGGACACGCTGCCCATCTGCGCGATCAGCGCGGCCGACACGTCGAGCAACTCGCTCTTGGACGCGTTGGAATAGGTGATGAAGCCGCAGTCGAACCAAGCGGTCGAGCCGGCGATCTCGGTGATGGCCTGGGCCACGCCGCCGCCGGTGCACGACTCGGCCGTGGCCAGTATCAATCCTTTGTCCTGCAGGGCCTTGCCGACCTGCGCGGCCAGGTCGAGAATGGTGGCGCTGTTGTCGTCGCTGTTGTCGTTCGCGGTAGTCATGAAATCTCCTCTCAAGCGGCATCTGGGTGTGCTGCACTGTACCATGCAGATCGCAATCGTTGCCAGCGGTGCACTAACGATTTGCGGGAATCCTAACTTTGCATGAAAACATTAGACCGCCGATTTGAACTTGCGTACACTCAACAATACTGCGCGGCGTCCTCTGCCCAATGAACTGCGGAAAGGCGCTCCAGATCGGCAAGTGTATGGCTTGCCGCAAGCAAGCGGACTGGTTCGGCCATAACGCCGGATCGATAGCCCACCGGAGCGCAGCCATGATCAGCCACACCGATATTTTTCATGCTCGCATCTTGATCGTCGACGACCAACGCGTCAACGTCGAGTTGCTCGAGTTCCTGCTCAAGTCGACCGGCTACAAGGCCGTCAGCTCCACCACCGATCCGCGTGTGGTGGCCGGCTGGCACGCCACCCACCGTTACGACCTCATCATCCTCGACCTGCAAATGCCGGGCATGGACGGCTTCCAGGTGATGGACGCGCTGCGTCCGCTCGAAGCCGATGCGTGGTTGCCGGTGCTGGTGGTGACGGCGCAGCCCGACCATAAATTGAAGGCGCTCGAATCGGGCGCGCGCGATTTCCTCAGCAAGCCGATCGACCCGGTCGAGGTGCTCACGCGCATCCGCAACATGCTCGAGGTGCGCCTGCTGCACCGCGAGGCGCGCCACTACAACGCGCGGCTGGAGCAGACGGTACGCGAGCGCACCGTCGAATTGCAGCGCTTCCGCAGCGCCATGGACGCCACCGCCGACGCCATCTTCCTGCTCGACGCCGCTACCGCCGAACTGGTCGACGTCAACGACGGCGCCTGCCGCATGCTCGGCTACCCGCGCGACGAGATGCTGGGCCAGAGCGCCAGCCGGCTCGGTCTTGGCACGCAGGCGCTGCTGCGCACGCAGGCGCACCGGCTCGAGGACTACGCCGTCGCCATCGGCATGGCCCGCGCCCCGGAGCTGGCCGAGCTGGAACTGATGCGGCGCGATCTGATCTCGGTGCCGGTCGAGATCTACTGGCAACTGCTCAAGCGCCCCGGCCAGTCGACCGTCATGCTGGGCGTGGCGCGCGACATCAGCGAGCGGCGCCACTCGGAGGAACTGCTGCAGCACATGGCGCACTACGATACCCTGACCGGCCTGCCCAACCGCACCTTGTTTTTCCGGACGCTGGCCGACGCCATCGCGCTGGCGCAGGAAAAATCGTGGCGCATCGTGGTGCTGTTCATCGCGCTCGACCGCTTCAAGAACATCAACGATTCGCTCGGCGCCGCGCTCGGCGACGAGCTGCTGCGCCAGTTCAGCAACCGGCTGGTGCAATGCGTGCGCATGCGCGACACGGTCGGGCGCATGGGCGGCGACGAATTCGCGCTGATCCTGTCGATGCCGCGCGACCAGCAGGACGCCGTCCACACCGCCAACGAGGTGAGGGAGGCGCTGCGCCTGCCGTTCGACTTGAACGGCCACCCGGCGGTGCTCAGCGCCAGCATCGGCATCGCCATGTATCCGGACGACGCCACCGATCCCGAGACGCTACTCAAATACGCGGACACCGCGATGGAGCGCGCCAAGCAGGCCGGCCGCGACGGCTACCGCTTCTTCACCGCCGGCATGAACGTGCAGGTGCTGGCGCGCCTGGACATGGAGCTGGCGCTGCGCCGCGCGCTCGACAACGACGAGCTGCTGCTGTACTACCAGCCCAAGGTCAACCTGCACACCGGCGCCATCGCCGGCGCCGAGGCGCTGCTGCGCTGGCAGCGGCCAGGCTTCGGCCTGGTGTTCCCGTCCGAGTTCGTGCCGGTGCTCGAAGACACGGGCCTGATCGTGCGTGTCGGCGCCTGGATCATCGATGCCGCCTGCAAGCAGATCGGCGCCTGGCTGCGCAGCGGCGTCGGGCCGGTGCGCGTGGCCGTCAACGTCGCCAGCCGCCAGTTCATCGAGGGCGACCTGGAACATATGGTGCGCTCGGCGCTGGTGCGCCACGACGTGCCGCCGGAGCTGCTGGAACTGGAGCTGACCGAAACCGCGCTGATGACCAACGCCGAGCGCACGATCATGGTGCTGACCAACCTGAAGGCGATCGGCATCAAGGTGGCGATCGACGATTTCGGCACCGGCTACTCGTCGCTGGCGTACCTGCAGCGCTTCCCGATCGACAAGCTCAAAATCGACATCGCCTTCGTGCGCGAGATCACCACCAATCCGAACGACGCCGCCATCGCCACGGCCATCATCAGCATGGCGCACAGCCTCAAGCTGCGCGTGATCGCCGAGGGCGTGGAAACGCGCGCGCAGCTCGAATACCTGCGGCGCAGCCGCTGCGATGAAATCCAGGGATATTTTTTCAGCCGCCCGGTGGCGCCGGCCGACATGGCGGTGCTGGTCGAATCGGGCCGCTGCCTGCCGGTCGACCCCGAGACGCCCAACCAGCCGGCGCAAACGCTGCTCATCGTCGACGACAACCCGGATATTTTATGGTCGCTCGAACAGCTGTTCCAGCGCGACGCCTACCAGATCCTGATGGCCGGTTCGGCCACCGAGGCGTTCGAGCTGCTGGCGCTGCATCCGGTGCAGGTGGTCCTGTGCGATCAGCGCCTGCCCGGCATGAACGGCACCGAGTTCCTCGGCCAGGTCAAGGACATGTACCCGGAAACGATCCGCATCATCCTGTCCGGCTACATGGGGCTCGACGCGGTGCTCGAATCGATCAACGCCGGCGCCATCTACCGCTTTTACACCAAGCCATGGGACGACACGCAGCTGCGCGACAACATCCGGCTGGCGTTCCATCATTATTGGCTGATGCACGGCAGCGGGCGCCGCGTCGGCCAGCCCGACGAGGATGTGACCGCGCTTCAGGACGTGAAGTGATCGAAGCCGGCTAGCTTCAGGTCCAGCGGCGCGCCGTGGGCGTCGACCAGGCGCAGGCCCGGCGCCGCCTCGATGGCGCCGACGCGCGTGACCGGCGTGGCCACGCTGTCGGCCGCCGCTAGGATCGCCGCGCGCGCCGTCGCCGGCGCGGTGAAGCACAACTCGTAATCGTCGCCGCCGGCGGCGGTGAACGCGCGCCGCAGGTCGGGCGCGCAGGCGGCCAGCGCCTCGCCGGGCGGCAGCGCGTCGACGTTCAGCGTGGCGCCGACATTCGACATGGCCAAGATGTGACCGAGATCGCCGACCAGGCCATCGGAGATATCGATGGCGGCGTGCGCGATGCCTTGTTCGGCCAGCAGCACGCCCAGCTCCACGCGCGGCACCGGCGTATGCATGCGCACCGAGGCCGTGTGCAGCGCGGCCGCTTCCAGCGTTTGCTCGAGGCGGTAGCCGGCCAGCGCCAGGCGCGCGTCGCCCAGGGTCCCGGAGATCCAGATGTCGTCGCCCTCCCGCGCGGCGTTGCGGCGCAGCGCCCGGCCGGGACGCACTTCGCCGAACACGGTGATGCAGATCGTCAGCGGGCCCTTGGTGGTGTCGCCGCCTATCAGTTCGATATTGAAGGCGTCGGCCAGCGCGAACAAGCCTTGCGAGAAGCCGGCCAGCCACGCGCGGTCGGCCGACGGCAGCGCCAGCGCCAACGTGAAGCCGACCGGGCGCGCGCCCATCGCCGCCAGGTCCGACAGGTTGACGGCCAGGCTTTTATGGCCGAGGCGATAGGCGTCCTCGCCGGCGAAGAAGTGGCGTCCCTCGACCAGCATGTCGGACGAAATCGCCGTCTGCATACCGGGGGTGGGGGCTAGCAGCGCGCAATCGTCGCCGATGCCGAGCGCGGCCCGGGTTGGATGCTGGGGGCGCTGGAAGTATTCTTTAATGAGGTCGAATTCGGAGAGCATGACCTATTGTACCGAGCCGGCGGCATGCGTGGGGTGCCTGCGCAGGCGGCAACTAAGGCAGTTGATTGTCAATTCCAATCGATCCAATTAAATCAATAGTCATCGCGTATAAGCTTCCAAAATTGATCATAGTGAAGCTATTGATAGCCTAAAGCCGCTAAAAGCACCAAAAATTCGGTCAATTGCCAGCAGGAACGATAAGTTCTGCCAATAACCGTTATCATCGTTGGTGAAAATACCTACCGAAATGAAAGAATTGGTCTGATAAAATCGTAGGCTTTCCGACCGCACAAACAGGAAGGCAGCACAGCATGGATTCGTCATCTGAGAAAAAA
>DASVTJ010000087.1:0-22397 GCA_036387635.1 Duganella sp. | reverse complement strand
AACTTGGCGCGCACGCCGAACACCACGTTACGGCCCGGCAGCGGCGAGATATCCTTCAGCACCGACGTCGAGACGCGGATCTCGTCGTTGGTCAGGTTTTTCGCCAGCAGGAACCACGTCAAATCGTAGGCGCCGACCTTTTGCGAGTACGACACGTTGGCGTTGACCTGGTTGTAGCCCGGGGTTTCGGAGTTTTCAAACGTCGCCAGGCGATCCTGCGATTGCGCGTGCACCAGCGACAGGCCTGCGCGCCACTGCCCCATCTTGTAGCCGGTGCTGGCGCCGAAGCGCGTGGCCGGTTGCAGCGGCAGACTGCCACCCTGCTCGAGCTTGCCGTGCGTGGTGTCGGCGAACACGCGGCCGGACCAGCCGGCGCCGTGCGGGTTGTATTCCAGCTCGGCCTCGGCGCCCTGGATCGTGGCGTCGGCCTGCAGGAAGACGCGCTGGCGCAGTTCGTCGCCCGGATTGCCTTCTTCGTCCACCAGCTGGCCGGTGATCTGGCCGTAAATGAAGTCGCTCACCTTGTTGCGGAACACGTTCGCCTTCCAGCGCACCACGCCGGTGGTTTTTTGCAGCGACAGTTCGACGTTGCGCGAGGTCTCCTTTTGGAAATCGGCGTTACCGATATCGAAGGTGACGGTGGCGTCGTGCGGGCCGGCCGAATACAGTTCCTCGGTGGCCGGCGCGCGCTGCGCGTACGACAGCGTCGCGCCCAGGCCATAGCCCGGCACGAACGGCCACATGCCACCGACCGACGCCGACTTCAGATCGAACGAGCGATTGACGCCGGTGACCGGCTCGCGCTTGACGCGCTCCAGACGCGCGCCGGCGTTCACGCGCACCGTGCCCACTTGCGTTTCTTCGACCAGGAAGGCGGCGTTCGATGTCGAGCGCGTGACCGGCACGGTGTCCGGATTGCCTTCGGCGCTCAGCGCCGAGAAGTTGGTGTGCTCGGTCTGTATGCCGAAGGTGCCGTGGAAGCCGGCCACCGGCTGGTGGGTCAACTCGAAGCGCGTTTCCAGCGAACGGTTTTTGAAGATCACCTCCGGCTGGTTTTCGTCGTTGAGTTCCGCGTGTTCATAGTCGGTGTAGCCGGCCTTGAACTTGAAGGTTTCGAATCCCGGCAGCGGCGCTTTCACCAGGCTGTCGATGTCGTAGCGGCTCTGCTTCTGGTCGATCTTCGAGCCTTCGTCGCTCGGGATGCCGTACAAGTTGGTCAGGTGCGACGCCGACACGCCGACGAAACCCCAGCTATCGACAAACGACGTGCCGGCGCCATAGTTGCGCTGGCGCGTTTCCGAATGCGGCAGGCGGCCCGACGCCGAATCGGGATCGTTGATGACGCGGTTGCCGGGGATTTTATAGTCGTCGGTGTTGCGCAGATTGCCGTCCAGGTGCCAGGCCATCTTGCCGACCGCGCCGTCCAGCGTGCCGGACATGTTGCGGCCGTCGTCGACCGAACTGGCGCGCGCTTCCACCTGGCCGGTCAGCTTCGGTTCCAGCACGGTCGGGATGCGCTCGTTGACGATGTTGACCAGGCCGCCAATGGCGCCCGAGCCGTACAACAGCGCCGCCGGGCCGCGCAGGATTTCGATCTGCTGCGCCACGGCGCCCTCGCCGGCGACCGCGTGGTCGTTCGACAGGCCCGAGACGTCGGACACCGCCATGCCGTTTTCTAGCATTTTGACGCGCGCGCCTTCCAGGCCGCGAATGATCGGGCGCGAGGCGCCGGCGCCGAAGGCCGATGCCGACACGCCCAGTTCCTGCGACAGCGTCTCGCCCAGCGAGCTGCCCACCTTGTCGCGCAACTCGTCGCCGGACAACACCTTGGCAGGCGTCAGGATCTGGTCGCTGTCGGAATCGCCGAAAGGCGTGGCGGTGACGATGACGCGCGGGACGACGCCGTCGTTGGACCGGGGGGCGGTGGCGGCGGTCTGGGCGTGGGCCAAGGTGGTCAGGGCGGACAGGATCGCGCTGGCCAGCAGCGTGCGTTGGATATTCATGGGTAAACCTCTAGCAAAAAAACATGACAGGTCGCACCGGATCGACGGGGTCGGAACGCGGTGACGCAAAATTCAAGACAGATTTCGGGTGTCAGGCCAGAGGGGGCGCGCGGGACTGGAACACGCACACCGTGCGCTCGCAGGAGGTCAACGTGGCCGGCGTGGCGATCACGCTGCTGCCGACGGCGACGATGGCGATGGTCATCGGCGGCGAGGTGACCGCCGCCGCTACCTGCGCCACGGACACGCATTCGGCGCAGACCTTGTGCACGGCGACACGCTTGCGGTGTTCCGCCTGCTCGGCGCCGGTCAGCGCGGTTTTCGACTGCGTGCCATCGGTCCAGTGCGAATAGGCGTGCGTGGCCCCGAGTTGCTGCGTGAACAGCAGCAAAAACGCGAGAAACACATGAATAATCGGACGGCGATGCATCGGTCGGAAGTGGCCGGTGAAGGATCGAAGGCGTTATTCTAACCGCAACGCGCTGAAAATGGGCTGCGAAGGTGATGAGTGCGGGGATGGGTGCAGGGAGGGGTGCGGGGAGATGGGTGCGAATGAAGCTAAGATGGGGCACACTCATCAATAGGCAAAATATAATGAAAAACCTCAGCGTACCGGCCAAATTCGCTTTTGCCATGATTCTGACAACCGCTGCGGTATCGGGCTGCAAGAAACAGGAGGCCGATCCGGCGGCGCCCGAACTGCGCAGCGGCGCCACGCCGGACGCCGGTGTTATCACGCCGCCCGCGCCCGGCAATCAGATGCCGGCGCCGGAAGCGCCGGCCCCGGCGCCATCAGCGATATCCGAGCCGGCCACGACTTCGGGCAAGTAACAACGTTTAGCATCGGCCGCATGCAAAAGCGGCCGTGGGGATTACGCGGCGATACCGATTTCTTCGTCGCGGGACGGCCGTGGCGCCACGTTCCGTTTTCTGCGCTCGGCGCTGCGCAGGTTCTCGGGCGGCGCGCTCAACACCTTGTACGCAATGTGCCGGGGCACGCCGTGGCTCATGGCGTACTCGGCGGCGGGTTGCAGGCCTTCATCTGGAAGGATCCCCAGCGCTTCCTCGATGATCTCGGAGGTAGCTGTCGGTTTTCGACGGTCTGATAAGGGCATTTTTCAATTCCTCCAGTTCAATTTGACAGAATTAAGTTTACTCCCATCAACCACATCCGTATGTACGGCAGGTCACCCCGAAGCCGGAGTGATGCGTACGGCGATTGATTTGGCAGCAGGAACCATGCTTTCCAACGCGTAATGGTCGAGCGCCATCAGCGGATTACACTCCGGGAAGTAACCGGCGATACAGCCGGCGGGCACGTTGTACGCCACCAATCTCAAGCCCGATACGCCGCGCGCGATGCCGTCGCCGGTCACGGCGCTCGCGTCGACCATGTCGCCCTCCTTCAGACCCAGCCGCTCCAAATCCTGCTCGCCGATCAGCAGCACCCGGCGGCCGCCCTGGATGCCGCGAAAACTGTCGTTCTCGTTGTAGATGGTGGTGTTGAACTGGGCGTCGCTGCGGATAGTGAACAGGCGCAACACATCCCCGGACGGCTGCGACTGGTCGGGATCGGCGTCGAGCACCGTTGGCGCGATGAAGTTGGCGCGCCCGTTCGGGGTTTTCCATTGCCGCTCCGCCGCCGGGAGCGGCCGGCGGAAGCCGCCGGGCGTCCACATGCGGGCGTTGAAGTCGCGGAAGATATCCGGATACGTCACAGCGATGGCGTCGCGGACGGCGCCGTAGTCGGCCACCCACGCGTCCCAATCGACGGCGGCGTTGGCCGGAAGCGTGGCTTTCGCGATCCCGGCGACAATGGCCTGCTCCGAGCGCAGCAGCGGGCCGGCCGGCTGCGCCCTGCCCTTCGATCCGTGCATGTGGCCGGTGCTGTCCTCGATCGACACCGACTGCTCGCCGCCGGCCTGCTGGTCGATTTCCAGACGTCCCAGGCACGGCAGAATGTACGAGACGGCGCCGTGCACCAGATGACTGCGGTTCAGCTTGGTGGCGATCTGCACGGTCAGCCGCAGCTTGGCCCACGCGGCTTCCACCCGCACGGTGTCGGGCACGGCCCGCACGAAGTTGCCGCCGAGGCCGATAAACGCGCGCACCGAGCCGTCCAGCACGCCTTCGCAAGTCTCGATGGTGTTCAAGCCTTTGTCGCGCGGCGGCTCGAAGTTGTATTGCTTGGCCAGCTGGTCGAGCGGCGCCAGTTCCGGCTTCTCGGTGATGCCGACCGTGCGCTGCCCCTGCACGTTGGAGTGCCCGCGCACCGGGCAGATGCCGGCGCCCGGCTTGCCGATATTGCCGCGCAACAGCAGCAGGTTCGACAGCATCTCGATGTTTTGCACGCCCAGCCGGTGCTGCGTCAGGCCCATGCCGAACACGCCGATGACTTTGTTGGCGCCGGCGTATATCGCCGCCACGTCCTCCAGATCGCGGCGCGCCAGGCCGGAGTGGCGCTCGATCTCGGCCCAGCTTTCGCTGCGGGCGCGCTCGACCAGCGCTTCCAGGCCGGCGGTGTGCTCGGCGATAAACTCGGTGTCCAGCACCCGTGGCGTGCCGGCGGCGAGCGCGGCGTCGTCGGCCGCGATCAACGCCTTGATGATGCCCAGCAGGGCGGCGCTGTCGCCGCCGGCCCGCACTTGCAGGTAGCTCGTGCTGATGGTGGTCTCGGCGCTGCTGAGCATTTCGGCCGGCGATTGCGGATTGGCGAAGTGCAGCAGGCCCGTCTCGCGCAGCGGATTGAAGGTGATGATCGGCACGCCGCGCTTGCGCGCCTCCTGCAGCTTGTGCAACATGCGCGGGCTGTTGGTGCCGACGTTTTGGCCGAAGAACATGATGCAGTCGGTTTGCTCGAAGTCGTCCAGCGACACGGTGCCGATCGGCACGCCGATGGTCTTGGGCAGCGCCACCGACGTGCTCTCGTGGCACATGTTGGAGCTGTCCGGCAGGTTGTTGTTGCCGTACATGCGCGCCAGCAGCTGGTACATGTACGACGTTTCCAGCGAGGCGCGGCCGGAGGCGTAAAACACCACGCTCTTCGGCGCCAGCGCCTTGAGCTCGCGGCCGATCTCGGCGTAAGCGCTATCCCAGTCGATCGGCACGTAGCGGTCGCTGGCGGCGTCCCAGCGCAGCGGCGTGGTCAGGCGCCCCACCGCTTCGAGCTGGTGGTCGCCCCAGGCCAGCAGTTCGCCCACCGTGTGCTGGGCGAAAAAGTCGGTGTCGCAGCGCTTGCCGGTCACTTCCCAGGCCGTCGCCTTGGCACCGCTCTCGCAAAATTCGAACGGATGCGGATTGGCCGGCTTGGCCCAGGCGCAGCTGACGCAGGCGACGCCGTCCGGTTTGTTCAGATGCAGCAGCAGCTTGCTGCCTTCGAAGGGAACGTGCTCGGTGAACAGGGCCGTGGCGACCTTCTTCACCGAGCCCCACCCGCCTGCCGGATGTGGATAGGGATCGAGCGTTGTTGGTTTCATGGACCGTCCTTTGATAAAAGATCGGCCCATTCTAGGTCCCGGATACGCCGTCGTGTGTATGTCAGCGCACGAAGCCGACGACATCGGCGACGGCATTCCGGGTCAAGTTAAAACATATAGGTCAGGCTGAACCGCAAAGTCCGTCCAAACAACGGCCTGGCCACGCCGCGGTTGCGCGAGCCGTCCGGCGACAGCAGGTCGTTGAACAGCGGGTCGCCCTCCGTGAACGACAACTGGTCGGTCAGGTTCGCGACATGCAGGTGCGCGCTCAGGCGTTCGGTGATCTGGTACTGCGCCCCGGCGTTGATGATATGGTAGGACGGATACAAGGTCACGTTGCTGTCGGACGCCTCGGAGAACCGCGAGCCGTAGTGCTGGTACTGGGCGTACACGCTCACCGGGATGTCGGCGAGCGGCTTGAAGTCGAACGACGGCATGAAGTTGAACATCACCTTCGGCAGACGGCGCGGACGGCGGCCGTCCTCGCTGACCTGCACGTAGTGGTAACCGGCGATCACGCCTTGCGCGTCCTTGTCCTCCTGCGTGGTGGTGTAGCTGGCGCCTTTGACCTTCGGATTTTGCATCACGAGATTGCCCTTCAACTCCAACCCCTGGATAGCCGCCGGACGCCACGACAGCTCGACTTCCGCGCCGACGTTCTGGATGCCGCGTTGATAGAGTTGCGCCACGTCGGGACAGGAATTAATCTGCGTGACGCCACCGGCGCTGGCGCATTGCGACGACTCGATGTCCTTGTAGATATTGACCGCGCTGCGCGGCGAGAACTTGTTGTAGAACGCCGCCACCGACGCGCCGAAGCCACGGGTAAGATAGCGCAGGCCCATTTCGTACTGGCGGATATGCTCGACCGCGCTGACCTCCACCGTTCTGCCATTGACGACGGTTGCCGTCGCGGTGGTCAGGTTGTTGATATCCTCGAGGCTAGGCAGGCGAAAAGAATCGGACGCCAGGCCATACACCGCGAAGGCCTTGCTGAAGCTGTAGTTACCGCCCAGCGACCAGCCGAAGCCGTGATACGTCTTGCTCAAGGTCTGCGCGGCACCCGGCAGGCTCACTTCATTGTCCGCCGTGGTGTCCTGGGTTGAACCGACCACCACATCGGCCGGCGTCAGATCGGTGATGACGTTGCGGTCGCGCCGAACGCCGTCCGCCTTCAGGTTCTGCCAGCGCACGCCGGCATCGATCTTCAACTTGTTGCCCATGGTTTCCCAGTGGTCGAGCAGATAGGCCGCGTTGCCGTCGCCGTGGATGTCGCTGACGAAACCGCCCCAACCCGGCAGAATGGCGCCGCCTTGGGTCAGGCTGGGGCCGACCTGTTTGCCCTGCGCGTCCACCGCGATCAGATCGACCGGACGCGATTGATTGGAGACGTCGCTCACCAATAGCGCCTGCTGGAAGTTCGGCTTGTAGCTGTAGCGGCTCTTGTAGACGCCAAGGGTCAGATCGTGCGCGCCTTTGAGTTCGAACGATTTCTGCGTCTTCAAGTCCAGCGAGGTGCTGGAGGCGTCGACGTCCGCGACGAACGGAATCATGAAGTTCAGGTTGGTCGAAGCCGGCACCGCCGTGCCGTCGTTCAGATAGCGTCCCGCCACGCCGGCGGCCTTGGCGTAGCGCTTGATGAAGTCTTCGCGGCTGATGTTGGCGAAGGCGCCGCATGCCTGGCTGGCCGGCACATTGAAGAAGCCTGTCAGCTTGGCGTTGTTCAGATTGCAGGCCAGCGCCGCGCCGTGCGCCGGCGAGATCACGTCGTTCTGATAGCGGGCGTTGAGGAAGTTGGTCGACGACGCCGTGTCGTTGCCGGTGAAGACGGCGTTGAAGCCGTTGCTGCCGGTGGTATGCCGCAGTCCGGCCGACAACTTCCAGCCGTCCTTCAACTCGTGCGAGCCGCTCAGCGTGAATAGCTTGAAATCCGGATGGATGCCGTCGGCCTGATCGATGGTGCGGGTGCCGTACTCCCCAATCATGTTGAACTTGCGGTTGTAAGGCGAGGCGGTGGTGCCGTGCGCGAAGTCGATCCCCAGCGGCTCGATGGTGTCCTGGTCGATCTTGGTCGGATTGGCCGGCGTGCCGGCGCTGGCGAAGCGCGGCACCGAAATCGGCAGGTTCTGATAGAACGCGGTACGGTCGTTGATCACCAGCGCGTCGCCGCGCAGAGTGGTCTTGCGGTCGTTGCTGGTGTAGACCAGATTGCCGCGCACCTGGCCGCCGCGATCGGCTGTGTAGCCGGTGTCGCGCACGCCGTCGCTGCGGCGATAGAAGCCGCCGACCGCGCCGGTCAGATTGGGGCTCAGCGGACCGGAGACAAAGGCGTCCTGGCGGATGAAGCCATAGTCCGCGTATTCGATCTTGTAGCCGCCGGCGAGGCGGTCGCCGCCGGTGCGCGTGACGTGGTTGACGGTCGCGCCTAGGCCGTTCGAATACAGGATGCCGCCCGGGCCGCCCTTGACCAGCTCCACGCTTTCCGTCATCAGGTCGTCGCGGATGAAGATGTCGTTGTTCATGAACGGCGCCTCCGGCTCTTCAAAGGCCGGCAGGCCGTCGATCAGTTGCGGCGCGAAGCGGTAGCCGCCGGTGACCGGCAGGCCGCGCACCGTGATGTTGTTACCGGCCTCGCCGGCGCTGCCGCCTTCCGAGTAAATGCCGGGGAAGTTCGCCAGCATGTCGGCGGTGCTCATCGGCGCCAGACGCTGGATCTCCTCGGCCGTCAGCGTGTTGATGGAGAACGTAGCGTTCTTCTTGGTGGTCGACTTGGTCACGCCGGTGACGATGACGACGGCCGCCGGATCGGCGCCGGCATTTTGCTGGCCGCCATCGGCGCCGGTATTTTGCTGGCCGCTGACGGCGCTGGCGTTCTGCTGGGCGAACGCCAGCGCGGGCGCCAGGCAGATCGCCAGCGCCGCCGAGCGAACGAGGTAATGGTGGTAGCGATTGATCGGGTAAGTCATGCCGCATCTCCTTTTATGATTATCGGCCGTGCTACGACGGCCTGTGCAAGTTTGGTGTTGTCCAACGTTGTCATCCCGGATACAGTGGTTTTATCGGTGGTCGCGCACCTCCTCCAGCCGCGGCATATCGGCGCCGCGCCGGGAACAGGTGATGGCCGCGGCACGGCTGGCGAAGTCCAGCGCCGCCCGCAGCGACGGCGCGTCCAGCCCGGCCAGGGCGGCGCGCGTGAGCCGGCCTTGCTGGTGCAGGTGCGCCATCAGCGCCGCCTGGAAGGTATCGCCGGCGCCCACGGTGTCGACCACGTCGACCTTGAGCGACGGCAGTTCCAGCGCCAGCGACGACGTCGCGGCCAGCACGCCGTCGCCGCCGCGCGTGACCACCACCAGCTTCACGCCGGCGTCCAGCGCTTGTCCCACGAACGTCCGGGGCGCCACGCCCGGATACAGGTGGCCGATATCCTCGTCGCTGATCTTCAGCAGGTCGGTCATCGGCAGCATCCACGCGACGGCGTCGGTCCAGGCCTGTCGGTCCGGCTGGATCGTCAGCCGCACATTGGGATCGAAGGCGATCAGGCTGCGGCCGTGCTGGCGCGCGACCAAGGCGCGCAAGCTCGATGCGACCGGGTCCACCGCCATGCAATAGGAGCCGACATGGATCACCGCCGCGTCGCCGGGGACGGCCTCGAGGTCCGCGATGGTCACGCAACGCTCGGCGGTCCGGCTGCCGTACAAGGTGTAGGCCGGCACGCCATTGGCATCGACGTCGATGGTGACCAGCGCGGTCGCCGCGTCCGGCCTTGGCGAGCGGGAGGTGTCGACGCCTTCGCGCGCCAGCGTTTCGGCCAGCTTGCGGCCGAACATATCCGCCGACAGCCCGCCGAAGAACATCGGCCGCTGGCCCAGCCGCGCCAGGCCGATCGCCAGGTTGAAGGGCGAACCGCCCACCCGCGCCGACAGCGCGAAACCGCTGGCGGTATCGCCATCGGAAAACACATCGAACAAAGCCTCGCCACAAACGATGATCATGCCGCCTCCGCTGCGCCGGCAACGCCGGCCGTTAAATTGTTTGGGTTGTGCGGCTCGATGCGCAGGCCGCCCTCGTCGAAAACATGCACCCGGCCGGTCATCGGCCCCACCCGCCAGGCCGCGTTGGCGGCCGGCGGCTCGCCCTTGACCACCACCATCAGCGGCTTGGCCAGCCCGGCCACGGCCAGGTGCACATAGGATTCCGCGCCCAGTCTTTCGACCAGTATCACCTCGCCTTGTATCACGCCATGCGGATCGGCCACCAGATGTTCCGGCCGTATGCCGACCGTCACGGCACCCGGCCGCGCGCCAGCCGGCGCCGGCCAGTCCAGCACCGCGCCTCCCGCTGTCGCGCCGCCCAGCCGCAGGCGCCCGCTTGCGTCCAGCGTGCCGGTCGCCAGGTTCATCTTCGGGCTGCCGATAAAGCCGGCGACGAATACATTGGCGGGATGGTCGTACAGATGCATCGGCGCGCCGATCTGCTGCACCCCGGCCGGCCCCAGCACGACGATGCGGTCGGCCAGCGTCATCGCCTCCACCTGGTCGTGCGTCACATAGACCATGGTGGCGCCCAGCTGTTTATGCAGGCGGGCGATCTCCACCCGCATGTCGGCGCGCAGCGCGGCGTCCAGGTTCGACAGCGGCTCGTCGAACAGGAACGCGCGTGGCTTGCGCACGATGGCGCGGCCGATGGCGACGCGCTGCCGCTGGCCGCCGGACAGTTGCGGCGGACGGCGATCGAGCAGGTGCTCCATTTGCAGCATCTTCGCCACCGCGTGCACGGCAACTTTGATCTCCGCCTTGGGAACGCGCGCCAGGCCCAGGCCGAAGGCGATGTTCTCGAACACGCTCATATGCGCGTACAGGGCATAGCTCTGGAACACCATCGACAAGCCACGCTTGGCCGGCGGCGTGTCGTTGACGGTCACACCGTCGATGCGGATTTCGCCGGCGCTGATTTCCTCCAGCCCGGCGATCATGCGCAGCAACGTCGATTTGCCGCAGCCCGAAGGGCCGACCAGCACCACGAATTCGCCGTCCTCTATCGTGAAGTCGACGCCGCGCAAAATGTAGTGCGATTCCTTACCGGGATAGGTCTTGCCCACCCCCTGCAATGCGATTGTGGCCATCTCAATTTCCTTTCACGGTGGCGTCCATCGCCCACACCTTGAGCGAGACGACGCGGTCGCCGGGCGCCGCCAGCAACGCCAGTCCGTCGGCGTCCGCGCGGGTCGGGTAGGCGCGGCTGGTGAGGCTTTTGCGTTCGTTGACATAGGCCTCGACCATCGAACGGTCCAGGAACACGCGCATGCGCAGGTTCTCCGAGCCCAGGTCGAAAGCGCCGCCTTGCACGCCGTACGACTTGCCTTCGGTGCTCAGGGTGCGGTCGATTTCCAGGCGACGCGCGGCGGCGTCGACGTAGACGTCGGTCGCCTCCGTGCGGCCGGGCGACAGCCTGACGCTCAGGCCACGCTTTGCCGTTTGCGGCGATGGCGCCAGCTCGAGTTCGATCTCGAGCCCGTCGCCGCGCAGCGCCGCCAGCGCCTTGGCCGCGTCGTCCACGCCGACGTCGCGCAGATCCATCAATTGCCGGCGGCGCAGGCTGGCCAACTCGCCGATGGGTGCCAGCCGCAAATCGCCGTCGCTCCCGAGCGACAGCGCGATCGGCAGGCCGCCGTTGTGCGCCCAGCCGGCGTCCCACTCGTCCCGCAGCGTGCGCTCCCCCTGCGCGATGGAAAAGACGATCGAGCGACCGGTCTTGGGATCGACAAACCCGCTCGGCCCCGAGAAATGTCCCTGTCCGAAGTCGAACACGCGCGGCGCCTCGCTATCGGGCTTGAAGCGCGCGCTGGCGGCGTCGAACACGCCGATCCAGTAGTAGGCCTGGCCTCGGACGTCGTTGAGGAACACGTGCCGTTCGGCGCCATCGGCACCTCTACCGATCGGCAGCAGCACCGGCAACTCCCAGGTTTTCTCGAAGTCGGGAAAAGGCTTGGCATCGATCGAAAACAGCGGACCGCGCGGCTTCCAGGTGATCAAGTCCGACGATTCGTACACCAGCGCCGTGCCGCTGCGCCCCGGCAGCGTCGAGCCGACCAGCTGGAACCAACGTTGCCGCTCGCCGTCGCGGAACACGAACGGATCGCGGAACTCGCCGAAGCGTCCCATACCCTGCTTCTGCAAAGTCACCGGCGTTGGATATTTTCTCCAGCATGCCAGGTCAGGGTCGCGCGCGTCGCAAGGCGTCGCCATGCCGGTGCGCTGGTTGGGGCGCGCCTTGTCGTTACCGGCGGTGAAGAACAATACGGGCGTGCCATCGGCCGCGTGGGTGGCGCTGCCGGACCAGACGCCATCGGTGGCCAGGCCATCGTCTTCCGGCGCCAGTGCCATGGGCAGCTCGCGCCAGTGCACCATATCGGCACTGGTCCAGTGTCCCCAATGAATCTGATGCCAGAACGGGCCGAACGGATTTTTTTGGAAAAACAGGTGATACCGGCCTTGATAGTAGAACGGCGCGTGCGGCTCGTTCATCCAGCCGGTGTCGGGCATCACGTGGTATTGCGGGCGGTGGCGGTCGCCGTCGAAGGTGCTCGCCGGTATGCCCACATCGGCCGGCGCCAGCTTCGGCGCCTGGCCCGCGCGCGGTGCCAGATCGGTGGCGACGATCCGCGCGAGCGCCGCCGCGTTGGATGGGCCGGCGCCGACACGCACCTCGTCCATCAAACCACGGAAGGTATTGAGCTTGAAGACGCCGCCGATTTGCTCCGGCTGCGAGTGGCGCCCTATCGTCAATGGCCGCTCCGGCATGCCGAACCGACCATCCCCAGGCGCCACCTTGTCGGCGACCGGCTCACCGTTCAAGAACAAAGCCACGCGCCGTGTGGCCGGATCGTAGCTCGCCGCCACATGCGACCAGCTATCGCGCGGCAGCTTGCGATCGGTCACGCGCACATCGACGACGGCCGCGCCCAAGCCGATCTTGATGCCCCAGGTGCCGAAGCGGTGGACGCCAAAAGAGAACCCCTGCTTAGCCTCGGCGTCGAACTGGCTGACGAACGCCGAATAATGGCCGCCGTCGCCCCATTCGAAGGCGTGCGGCGCGACCCAGGCGCTCAGCGTGAAGCCGCCTTGGAGTTGGGCGCCGGTCAGCGGCGGCGCCGTCACGTCGGTGGAATAGCCGTCGAACAGCAGGCAGCCTTGATGGATGCAGCTGGCCGCCGGCCGCCACAAGGGCGCCGAGTCGGGCTTGAAGCGCGCGTGGTTGAACACATAGTTCACCTGGTCGCGGCGTCCGGAAATCTGTTCGACGGTCTGGCTGCCGCCCTGTTCGTCCAGCCCCCAGCTGGCCAGCGGCGGGGCCGATGGCGCCGGGCCGTCGGCGGCCATGGCGTGCGTGGCGGCCGCCGACGCAGCCAGCAGCAGGCTGACGATGGCGTAGTGATGATTCATATTGTCTCCTCCGACTTTCTAATTTTTATGCCCGGCTGTCTATCGTTGTCATTTTCGCGCCAAAGAGTCGTCGATCGCGTACAGACCATTCTCCAGCCGCAGCGCGATCGGATCGCATATCTGGCCGACGAACTGGCCGTCGGCGCCGGTGTCCTCGAACGCCATCAGGCTGTCGTTGCCGGTCATCGGATCGCGCAGGATTTTTCCCGCGTAGCGGCGGCACGGGATATCGCCGTCGAGGAAGCCTGGCGCCGGCTGCCAAGGTCCGAGCGGGTTGTCCGCCACCAGATAGTGGGTGCCGGAGACGCCGCCGTTGTGCCCCGCGCGCATCTCTTCGGTCCAATGTGCCGCGACATTACAAAACACGCAGTACCAGCGGCCATCGCGCTCGAATACCTGCGGCACTTCCAGCTGGCCGTAATGGCCGCCCGCGTAGACCGGCGCCGTCGCCGTCCAATTCACCAGATCGGAGGACACCGCGTGGCCGATCACGCCGCGCTCATACAACGGACCATCGTCGCGGCGGGCGGTGTAGAACATGTGATACCGGCCGTCGATTTTATCGGCCAGCACCCAGGGATCGCGCAAGGCGCGGTCGTGCCAGCGTCCTTCCTCGTATTCCTCGTAATAGCGCTCGTCGAGATCGAGCGCCAAACCGCTGCCGACGCGCTCCCACGGACCATCCAGGCTATCCGATGTGGCGTGGCCGATGCGCTGGCGCATGCCGTTTTCGGCGCGGCAGGTGCCGGTATAGAACAGGTGATAGCGGCCTTCGGCCTTGATCACGGAACCGGTCCAGGTGGTGAAGTCGTCCCACGCCGGCGAAATCGACGGGCCGAATGCCGTGCCGAGCGGGGTCCAGTTGCGCAAGTCCCGCGACACCGCGTGGCCGATCGAGGCGTTCCAGTGGCGCAGGTCCGGGTTGCCGATGGCGCGGTCGGCCTGCAGGAAGAACAGGTGCTGTTCGCCGTCCTCCTCGAAGTGCCAGAAATCCCAGATGAATTTGTCGTTCAGTTTAAGTGTCATTTGTCGTCCAAAGTAAGCCCGTGATAGCCCAGGTTATACGGGGTTAGCCCTTGATGCCGGTCCCGGCGACCGAGGCGACGAACTGCCGCTGGAACGCCAGGAACACCGCGAGCACGGGTAAAGTGATCACCGATGCGTAGGCCATGATCTGCCCCCACGAATTGGTGCGTCCAAAAAATTGCTGTATGCCCGGCTGCACCGGCCGGAACGCCTCGCCCTGTATCACCATGATCGGCCACAGATACTGGTTCCAGGCGGAGATGAACAGCACGATGGCGGCGGTGGCGATCACCGGGCCGCTGTTGGGCATGATGATCTTTGCGTAGACGGTCCACGGTCCGGCGCCGTCCATTTTCGCCGCCTCGTCGAGCTCCGGCGGGATATCGCGGAAGAACTGGTAGAACAGGAACACGCAAAAGGCGTTCGCCAGGAACGGGATCACTTGTACATGCAGGCTGTTGAACCAGCCGCTGTGCATGACCAGTTGGCCATGCTCGATGGCCGGCCAGGGCAGCCGCGCCACCAGCGACAGCAGCGGAATGGCGATCACTTCGAACGGCACGATCACCATCGCCACCACCAGCGCCAGCACCATCCGACGCCCGCGCCAGCGCATGCGCGCGATGGAGAACGCCAGCATGCTATTGATGATGATGCCGCCCACGACGACCAGCGCGGCGATCACGGTGGAGTTGAGCAGGAACGACGGCAGATCGCTTTTCTCGAACACCGCCTTGTAGTTTTGCAGCGACCATGCCGCGGACGGCAGGTAGGCCGACCAGCTGTTCAAATCCGCGAAGACCGCATTGTCATGTTTGAACGACGACACGAACATGAACAGCAGCGGTGCGACGAACACGATGCCGATGGCGCTCATGCCTGAAATCAGAACCATATCGTGCACGGTTTTTCTCAGTTTCATATTCATTTCGCGTCGCCTTTCGACACCAGCATCCGCTGCAACGCCGACAGCGCCAGCACGATGATAAAGAACACCAGCGTGATGGTCGAGCCGTAGCCGACGTCCTGCTCCTTGAAGCCGCTTCGCACCGCGTGGTACACCACGGTCGACGTCGAATCGAGCGGGCCGCCGGACGTCATCACGTCCACCTGTGTGAACAGGCCGAACGCCAGCAAAGTGGTCGACACCAGCACGAAGATGATCGTATTGCGCAGACCCGGCAGCGTCACATGCACAAAGCGCTGCCAGGCGTTGGCGCCCATCAGCGTGGCCGCCTCATACAGCTCGTGCGAGATCGACTGCAGGCCGGCCAGGAACACCAGCATCTGAAAGCCGGCGCCCTGCCAGGCCGACATCAGCGCAATGGCGGGCAAGGCATAGCGGCTGTCGCCCAACCAGTCCGGCCCGGCGTCGGGATCGTGCAGCAGCCCGCGCAACAACTCATTGAGCATGCCGCGATCGGTGTTGAGCATGAACGCCCAGACGATCGACGCCACCACCATCGACGTCACCACCGGCGCGAAGTACAGGGTGCGGAAGAACACCCTCCCCCGGATTTTTTGATTCACCAGAATCGCCAGTCCGAGCGCCACGCCGCACTGCAACGGCAGCACCAGCGCCGCGAACAGGAAGGTATTAATCAGCGACCGGTAAAACAGCGGATCGGTGCCCGCCAACACCACGCGCGACTGGCCGAAATCGATCTGGAACGCCGGACGATAGCCCTCCAGCGCCGGCTGGTCCTTGCGGACCTGGCGCCAGGCGGGATAACGCACGCCCTCCTCGTCGCGCACGACGGCGCCCTGCGCGTCGCGCACCGGATCGATGACGGCCACCTTCAGCGCCAGTAGGCGCTGGTAGTTGTCCAGTCCTATGTAGCGCGTCGGCTCGGGTGACATCAGCCGGTGGTTGGTCATCGTGGCACCGGCGGCGAGCAGCATCGGCAGCACCACGAACAGCACGAACAACAGCAATGCCGGCGAGGCGAAAGCGGCCACCGCGAACGGATTTTCCCGCCCTAGTTTGGATGTCATGAACCGCCTCCCGTTTTGCGCACGGCAAATCCATAGCCGTTGTTGCGCGAGATGTTATGTTCCATCGCCTCGACCGCTTCGTCGAACGCCTCGGTGGCGTCCTTGCCGCTGCGGATATCGGCCATCGCCTTCTCGAACGCTGACGACATCGCCGGATACGCCGGGCTGGCCGGCCGCGACACCGCGTAGCGTTTCGCGAACTCGAAGTAGATGCGCCAGTCGCCGCCGGGCCGATAGTGTTCGGTCAACGCGGCGCCTTCGGCACTCACCGGCACCAGCCCGGTGTCGCGCGACGCTGCGGCGATTTCCGCCGGCGAGATCAGGTGCGCAAGGAAGGCCGCCGCGCCTTCGGGCTGCCGGCAGTTGCGCGTGACGCCCCACTGCCAGGACCCCGCGCCGATCTTTGGGCCGTGGCCAAAATCGGGCGGCGGCATCACCACGAGATCATCGCCGAATTGTTCGCTATACTCGCGCGCCTTCCACGAGCCGGTGTAATGGAACAGCGTGCGTCCCTGTTCGAACGCCTTGTCGTCGGCTGGAATCCGCTCGACCAGCTTGTCCCTGAACAGCCGGCCGTAATAGCGGCCGACGGCGACTGCGGCGTCGCTGTTCAACATCCCGTCGACGCGCACATAGCCGTCGCGGTCTATCAGGTCGGTGCCGGCGCTTTGCAGCCATGGCGAAAACGCGTAGCTGTACCATTCGCCCTTGAAGCGGCCGTTCAGATCCAGCGGAAAACGATAGCGTCCACTCTTCTTCACCTTCGCCAGCAGTTGGTGGAACTCCGCCGCCGTGTAGGGCCGCTCCATTGTCGCGATGCGCACGCCGAGGGCGTTCAACTGCGAGCGGCGCGAAAACAGCGCCAACGTCACATCGAACTGGCCCACGCTATACAGCTCGCCCTTGTAGGTTCCGCGTCCGCCTTCCAGCAACCGGGCGACGGCATCGGCCGGCAGCAGCGCATCGAGTGCGCGCACATGGCCGGACCAGGCGAAGTTCGGCACGGTCGGCTGGTCCATCGCGATGACGCACGGCAGTTGGCCAACCAGCGACGCGGCGGTGATCGACTCGGTGTAGGAACCTTGCGGAATCGACTCCACCACCACCGTCCATCGCCGCTGCGAGCGATTGAAGCGCTCCACGGCGGCCCTGCCCGCGGCCATCTCGGCGTCCCCGGTATCGTGGCGCCATAGTTTGATTTGCACCGGCGCTGCAGGAACCGCAGGCGCCGCAGGCGCCGCAGGCGCGGTCAGCGCCAACCATGCGCCCGATAGCACGGCCAACGAGGCGCGCCTCATCGCCCGGCCGCCTTGATCGCCTTGATCGCCTTGATCGACCTGACAGCGCTGGCCGAGGGCGCGGCCACCGTGCCGCGCATGACCGGCACGCATGGCACGCGGATGGTGGTGGCCGCGGCCGACGCCTGCTCCAGCACATGGCGTCCGGACAGCTCGCCGATTTCGCGGTAAGGCAGCGCGACGGTGGTCAAGCCCGGGTCGAGCGCCTCGGAGATCAAACGAAAATCATCGAAGCCGACGATAGAGACGTCGGCCGGCACACGCAGCCCGCGCCGTTGCAAGATGAAAATGACACGCATCGCCATCTTGTCGTTGCCGCACAAGATGGCGGTGGGCCGGTTGTCGCTGCCGAACAAGCGGTCGACGGCGTCGGCCAGATGCGAGAACTCGTCGGCATCGCCCGCTTCGGCACCGTGGATCAGCCATTCGGGATCCGGCTTGACGCCGTGTTCGCGCATCGCGCGCTCGAAACCACGCAGGCGCAATTGGGTCGCCACCATGCCCGGTATCAGCTGCAAAAAGGCGATGTCGCGATGCCCGGCCCGCAGCACGATTTGCGCCGCCGCGTAGCCACCGCCCTCGTCGTCCGGAACCACCTGCGTGTAACGGCCCGGCGCCTCGAAACAGTTGGCCAGCGCCGTCGGCGTGCTGCCCAACAGCGGCTCGATCGCGACCTCCCGATGAAACGGCGTCGCGAACAGGATCGCCTCGACACGCCGCTCGCGCATGTCCGCCACCAGGCGGTTGGCGACATCGGCGTGGCCACCGGTCTCGCCGATCAGCATCACCTTGCCCAATTGTTCGCACACCAGCTGTATGCCCTTGATGATTTCGGAGGAATCGGGCGTTGTCGTCAGCTTCTCGGCGATGACGGCGACCAGCCCGGTCGGGCGGCCACGCAACATGCGCGCGGCGGCCGACGGCGTGAATTCGAGGCTGCGCATGGCTTGCTCGATCCGGGTGCGGGTCTTTTCCGACACATCGGTGCCGCCGTTGAGTACGCGTGAGACGGTCTTGATGGATACGCCCGCCCGCTCCGCCACATCATGAATGGTTGCCACACAGTCTCCTTGAGTATTAGCCGACCCATCGGGCTTTCGCGGCACACCGCAAAATGTCCAACGTTGTCATTTGTTTTGCAAATGATATGGATTCCGAGGATTCCCGTCAACAAAAATATCAAGGGGTGTGGCGATCCAACCCGCCGGTCATGCCTGCACGGTGCGGAAAAGGCCTGGACCGCCTGCCGGCCACCGCGCGCTTGGCCGGGACGCGATCGTCCCCGGCCCGCCTGCTGCGTGCGCCCCGGGGACCGGCACAGCGGGCGCTACAGACTCAAGGCCGGCTCAGGGCCGCTTCAGCTGGCCGATCACGCTCGCTACCTTGGTGGTGATCACATCGACCGCCGGGCCGTTGGCGCCGTGCGGGATGATCACATGCGCGTGGCGCTTGGTCGGCTCGATGAATTGCTGGTGCATCGGGCGCACCGTCTCCAGATACTGGTCGACGACGCTTTCTACCGAGCGGCCGCGTTCGGTAATATCGCGTTGCAGGCGGCGGATGAAGCGCACGTCGGAGGCGGTGTCGACGAAAATCTTCAACGACATCATTTTTCGCAAGTCCGCGTCGTACAAGGCGAACAGGCCTTCGATGACGATCACCGGGGCCGGCTTGACGGGTATCGTCCGGTCGGAGCGGTTGTCGATGGTGAAGTCGTACTCCGGCATTTCGATCGATTCGCCGTTGCGCAAGGCTTGAACGTGCTGCACCAGCAGCGGCCAGTCGAAAGCCTGCGGATGGTCGTAGTTCTGCTTGCGGCGCACTTCGGGGGTGAGATGGGATTGGTCGCAGTAGTAATCGTCTTGCATCACGACCGAGACCATGTCGGCGCCGAACGAGGCCAGCACTTGCTGGGAAACGGTCGACTTGCCGCTGCCGCTGCCGCCAGCGACGCCGATAATAAAGGGATGGTAGGAAATCTTATTCATGCCGAATGATACCGGAAGCGCGCCGGAACGCACAGGGAGCGGCAGCATTCCCACCGCAGCCTGCGGCGGCCGGAGGACGCAAACTGCTGCGTGGGCTACCACCGGACGATAGCGCCGAGCCCGTGTTCAACTGTCGGGGCTGGCCCTCGCCGATTGCCTGTCAATTGGCCCCTGCCGGTTGAGCACGTGTCTGAATGTCAGACTTGACCCTCGCGCTTTGGTTTTGCCGCGCGCAGCAGCGGATATGGATTGATCGCGCCGCCGATGTCGTACACGCCGTAGTGCAGGTGCGGCGGCGTGCCTTCGGCGTTGCCGGTGTTGCCGACGTAACCGAGCACCCGGCCGGCGGCGACCCGCATGCCCGCTTCGACGTTGGCGTGGCGCTCGAGGTGGGCGTAGTAATGGCGCTGGCCGCCCGGCCCCACCACCCACACCACCAGCCCGCCGAGGCGGTTGGTGCCGACCTGGGCGACGATGCCTTCGGTGCTCGACAACACGCGCGTGCCGCGCTTGGCGAAGATGTCGATGCCCTCGTGCTTGCGCCCTGCGCTACGCGCGCCGCCCCAGGTGTCGCGCAGCTCGCTCGTTTGCACGCCGTCGACCGGCACCGGCAGCGTCGATGGCTTGGGCATGGCCGCCAGGCGCATCGGGTAAAGCGCCCGTTCGATCGCCGGCTCCAGCAACTCGTAGCCGAGAAGAAGGATCACCGCCACCACGAGGGCGCGCAAGAAATGTCGCATGTCGGTATCGTTTCGGTTGGGAATGCTGGCCAGATGGGGACGAATGGCCGTATTCCCATGCCGGCCTTGCTGGATTGGACAACCGTTGGGGGCGACCGAGGGCGCAGTTTGTAGCCGGCGGCCTACTTTCAGGGCGGTGTCGCGCTGACAGGCGGACTTGGCATGACGGGTTAACATGCTCCTTCACATATTCCTAGGAGGCGATTATGAGCAACGATAACCACGATCAATCGGTTGGCGGCCAAGGCGCTACCGACGGACTGAGCGGCACCAAAAATGCCGGCACCGAAGGCGCCGATAGTGGCCAGGGCGTCAACAAGGGCCAGCACGGCCACGGCGGTCAGCATTCCGGCGGCATGGGCGGCGAACACGGCGGCGATTTGCATGACATCGGTTCGGGCCAGAGCGGCATGACCGGCGGTGGCGGCATGGGCGGCAACACCACCAAGAAAGGTGATAAGAAAAACCAGCCGGACTCGAAAGAGTAACGACCCTGCCCTGAACGTCGCTGCGGCGTCTTCGCGTTATTGCCTTATTTGTTCAGCAGCGCCAGCGACAACTCCCAGTCGGCGCGCCACGCGTATAAAAAATCATGCGTGGCGAAAGCTTTTTTCAGGCGCGGCACCGGCACGCGGTACACCTCGTTGAGTCCCAACGCCAACGTGACCGGATTCCACAACGTGTTGTGCCTGTTCTTTTTGCCATTGCCGCCGCTGCCCTTCACGCGCGCGCCATCGTCGCCGAAGATGCCGATGCCGTCGGTGAGCGACTGCGCCAGATCGAGCTTGGCCAAGCCGTCGAAGGCGGCGAGGATCTCCTCGCGCCCGATACCCGCCTGCGATTCCTTGGCGCCTTCCGGCTTGACCGGCGGCGCCTCGGCTTCGCGCTTGAGCCGCGCTGCCAGTTGTTCGATATCTTTTTTCTGGAAGCGCAGCTCGTGCAGCTGGCGCGTAAAACCGGGCGCCGGCAGCTTGGTGACAATCTTGTAGGCGTCTTTGGTGATCGTGATCAGCACGTCGTCACTGCCTGCCGCCAGACGTTGTGTGTCGCCTTCGAAGAAAATCGGCGCGGCGTAGCCGCCGTTGGCATCCCCGAAGAGCTCCGGATAGGCGGCGTCGTAGTCGAGCCAAACGTAGGGCGTGACGCCGCTGTCGACCAGCCGCACCAGCGACCACGGCGTGCCGGTTTGCTGCGTGAGCCAGTCGCACGCCTGCTCTGTGGTGGCGCGAAACGGGAGGGGTTCTGGAGGAGTCATGAGTTGGTCTGGCGCCATGGGGCTGTATTGAAACCATCGGATTATAGAGCAGGCGGTGGATCGGGCGACTACATCATCGCCGGACGGATCCCGCCGGCGGTGGCCTTAAAACCACGCATCGATCATTTTTTTGAGTAATCATGCAATCACATATCAGGTATGTGATTTGGAAATGTCATTGCGTTATTCTAGCCAGCCGGTCCCATCCCTCACTTTAAAGGTCCAATCCATGATGTCCTCAAAAGTTCCGGCTGTCTTTTTCACGCTGGCGTTGGCCAGCTGCGCGCAAGTCGGCGCGGTCGTCACCTCGCCCGGCAAGCAAATTGAACTGCTCAATCGCGGCGCGGTTGCGATCCAGACCACCGACGGCGTGTTCGTCAGCTGGCGCCTGCTGGCCACCGACGCCAGCGGCGTGGCCTTCAACGTGTATCGCGGCGGCACCAAACTCAACGCCACGCCGATCACCCAGCTCAACTACACCGACGGCGCCGGCACCGTGTCCGCCGCCTACACCGTGCGCGCGGTGGTCAACGGCGTCGAGCAAACCGGGTTCGCCGCGGGCGCGACGTGGTCGGCGCCGTACAAAACGGTGCCGGTGCAACGGCCGGCAGGCGGCACCACGCCGGACGGCGTGGCCTACACCTATGAGATCAACGACGGCACGCCGGCCGACCTGGACGGCGACGGCAGCTACGAAATCATCATCAAATGGCAACCGACCAACGCCAAGGACAATTCGCAGTCGGGGTACACCGGCAACACCTTGATCGACGCCTACAAGCTCGACGGCACGCGCTTGTGGCGCATCGATCTGGGCCGCAACATCCGCGCCGGCGCCCACTACACGACGATGGTCGCGTACGACTTCGACGGCGACGGTAAGGCCGAGGTCATGCTCAAAACGGCCGACGCCACCGTCGACGGCAAGGGCGTGACGATCGGCGCGGCCGGCGCGGACCACCGCAACAGCGCCGGTTACATCCTGACCGGGCCGGAATTTTTGACCGTGTTCAACGGCCAGACCGGCGCGGCAATGAAAACCACCAATTACCTGCCGGCGCGCGGCACCGTGTCGGGCTGGGGCGACAATTACGGCAACCGCGTCGACCGCTTCCTCGGCGGCGTCGCCAACCTCGACGGCGCCCGGCCCAGCGCGATCTTTTCGCGCGGCTAC
>DASVTJ010000086.1:0-4597 GCA_036387635.1 Duganella sp. | reverse complement strand
GCCGAAGCGGAAGAAGTCGGCAACCTGATCGCCGACGTGCTGGACAATCCGCACGACGCGGCCACCATCGAGCGCGTCAAGGCGGCGGTGAAGGTGTTGGCTGACAAGTATCCGGTCTACGCCCAGTAATTGTTGTATTGGGACGGCGGCCTGGCCGGCGTCCCATCAAGTAGCTCAATGTAAGTTTGCCCATGGCTCATATGAAATGTCCGTTCTGCCAGCACGACGATACCCAGGTTCTCGATACGCGTGTATCCGAGGAAGGGGATTCCATCCGTCGGCGCCGGCGCTGCGGCAAATGTGATAAACGATTTACCACGTACGAGCGCATCGAGCTGGTGATGCCGTATGTGGTCAAGAAGAACGGCAGCCGCACCGAATATTCCGCCGCCAAGTTGCGCGGCAGTCTGACCCTGGCGCTGCGCAAGCGTCCCGTGGCGGCGCCCGCCGTTGACGCGGCCGTGCTGTCGATCGAAGAAAAATTGCTCACCAGCGGCAAGCGCGAAGTCGACACCGGCTACATCGGCGAGCTGGTGATGCAGGAGTTGCAGCGCCTCGACAAGATCGCCTATATCCGCTTCGCATCGGTGTACAAAAACTTCGAAGACCTGGCCGAGTTCCAGGACGCCATCGCCGAAGTCGGACAGGACCGCAAACCGCGCAAAAGCTAGCATCTTGCTAGCGCACCGTTGATCCACCTCATACCTCTGCCATTAGGCGCTGCTAACGTCTAGCACAGTCCTTGTCGACTTGCGGAGGTGTGCATGCTCACGGCCCGTGCTGTTGCCGGCTTTACCTTGGTCGAAGTGATGATCGCCGTGCTGGTGCTGGCACTGGGCATCGTCGGCGGCGTATCGATGCAGCTGGCGGCGCTACGCACTCGGCATCAGTCGACGTTGCTGGCGCAGGCTTCGTGGCTCGCCGCCGGCATGGCCGAACGCATGCGCGCCAATCCCGAGCAGATGCGCCTGGCCGATGGCGACAATCTGTATCTCACCCTCGATTACGATGTGCTGGCCGAGCCGAACCCTCCCGCGCCGGCCGCGCTGTGCTATGAAGGCGCCTGTGACGGCGCCCAGCTGGCCGCGTTCGATCTGTATGAAATGAAAGCGCTGATGCGCGAGAACTTGCCGGCAGGCCGCGCCGTGGTCTGCCGCGACGCCGGCTTGTGGGCGGGCGGCAAGTTGCGCTGGGCGTGCAGCGGTGGTGCGGGTGCGCCGCTGGTGATCAAGGTCGGCTGGCGGGGCAAGAACCCGGACGGCACGCCGCACAAGGACCAGGCCGGCGAGTATGCGCCCGGTGTGGCGTTGACGGTGGGGGCGCCATGACGCGCGCGCGGCGGTTCGCCGCCCGCAGATGCATAGGCGGGGGGAGCATTGGCGTCCGGCGCGGCTTAACGCGTGCGCGGCAGCGGGGCTGGACGATCGTCGAACTGGTCATCGCGACCGGGTTGGGACTGGTGCTGACGTTGCTGGCGAGCGGGCTGCTACTCGCCACAAACGGCAGCTACCGCAGCCACAGCGAGAACACGTGGATCAACGACGGCGGCCGATATGCGTTGGAGATTATGTCTCAGGCGATACGCCAGGGTGGCTACGTCAACTGGCACAGCAAGGAGGCGCCGGCCGAGGTGCAAGACGACGAGCCGGCCAGCATCGCGGGGCTCGACGCTACCAGCATCAGCAAAACCGGCGACGGTATCGAAGGGCTGTCGCCCGACGTGGCGAACGGCAGCGATGTGCTGGCGCTGCGCTTCTCCGGTTACGGCGCCGGCGCGAACGGCGACGGCTCCAGCCTGAACTGTGCGGGCTTCGGCGTGGGCGCGCCATCGGCACTGATCGAACGTGGCTGGAGCATCTTTTATGTCGCCGCCGACACCGGCGGCGAGCCGGAGTTGCGTTGTAAGTACCGCAGCGCGGCGGGCTGGGGCGCGGACGCGATCGTGCGTGGCGTCGATTCGTTTCAGGTGCTGTACGGACTCGATACCGATCTGCCGGCCGACGGCGCTCCCAACACGTTTGTCAACGCGAGCGCGATCAACGCCATGGATGCCGGGCTGGCGCTGGTGGGCGCCACGCCCGATCAGCTTCGGCGCGACTTGAATCGCAAAACCCACTGGAAGCGCGTTTGCAGCGTCAAGCTCGCCTTGCTGCTGCATGGCGAGAACAACACGCGCGCCGATAAGGTGGCGCACCAATTCGATTTGTTCGGAGCGGCTTATGCGGACGGCCACGGCGGCGATCTTGGCGTGCGCGTGGCCGAGGACATCTTTCCGGAAGCACAGCGATGGCGGGCGCGTCGCGTGTTCGGGATGACGGTTGCGCTGCGTAACCGGAGCACCTTGTAATGAGGCGCACATCGGTGCGTGGCGGCAGGCGACAGGCCATGCGCAGAGAGCGTGGCGTGGCGCTTCTGGTGTGTTTGCTGATGCTGATTATGGTGATGCTGCTCGGCGTGTCGGCGGCGCAGCTCAGTCTGCAAGGCGAAAAGGCGGCGCGCGGCGAGCGGGACCGGGAAGTGGCGTTTCAAGCGGCGGAGGATGCGGTGGCTGATGCGGAACGCGACATTCAGGAAGGGCCCGGCAAGGTGGTCGATCCGGCCTGTGGCGCGGCGCCTGCTTGGCAGCTCGTCGATCTGTCCGGCGTCGAGGATGGTGGCGCTTGCACGCTCGAGTACGGAGCGGCCACCGGCGCGGCGATGCTGACAGGGCAAGGGTTTCTGCCATTTAAAAAGCCGCGCTATCTGATCGAGCGCACCGAGTGTCATCAGCCGGGAGAGGATGCGTCGGCGGGCGCTGCTCCAAGCTATTGCTATCGCGTGACGGCGATCGGTTTCGGCGCCAAGCCGACGACCGAGGTGGTCTTGCAAAGCGTGTTCGTCAAGCCGGAATGAGGAGGACGTATGTTCTTGTGGACTGGTTGGATGTGGCTGGCGAGGAGGGCGGTCGCGCTCCTAAAGTTCTCGATCGTCGCGCTTGCAATACGAGCCGCACCGATATGGCTAGGGGCGCTCGCGCTCGACGTGCAGGCAGCACCGCCGGTGCTGGAAATCGCCAGCGAGCCGTTGAAGGCCGCGTGCCGCGTCGCCCCGCCGGCTGCTGGCACGGTCGATTTTGAAGGCGCGTCACTGCTGCGTTCGGCGACGCCTCCGACAAGCGCCGATGCCGGCGATCTGTTTCAGGCCAGCGCAAATATGGTTGACTGGGGCGGTCGCTTCGCGCGCTACGCTTTGTCGACAGCCGGTGCGGCGGGCATATCGGCGCCGACGAAGTTATGGGACGCCGGCGCGCTGCTTACCGGCGATGCCGTCGTACGCGCGCCATCGCCGATGCCAGCCGACCGAAAAATTTACACGTCGATCGTTCAGCCCGATGGCACGCTCAACATGGTCCCGTTTGAATGGGGCGCCTTGTCGACGGAGCAGCGGCAGCAGTTGGATCGCGCGCCACCGCCCGCCAAAGCCAAGCCGGATACATTGGGTGAGCAGCGCGTGAATTTTCTACGTGGTCAGCGCGCGCAGGAAGGCCAACTGTTTCGTACCCGCAGCAGCGTACTGGGCGACTCGATCAACAGCAAGCCGGTGTATGTGGGGCCGATTGCCGGTCCAGCGGTATCGATGGCACGTTCCAACGTCATCTATGTCGGCGCCAACGACGGCATGCTGCACGCCTTCGACGCCGCCGATGGCGCTGAACTTTTCGCCTATGTGCCCAACGCGCTGTTCTCGACACTCAATCGTTTGCCCGGTCCCGATTACGTTCACCAAGCCTACGTCGATGGCCCCGCCAGCGCCGCCGAAGTAATCATCGCCGGCGCCAGCAAAACCGTTCTGGTCTCGGCCATGGGCGGCGGCGCACAAGGCGTGTTCGCGCTCGACGTCACCGACCCGCTCGGTTTTGCCGACAGCGGGGCGCTGTGGGAATTCACCGACCGCGATGACGCCATGATGGGCAACGTCACCACGTTGCCGCAGATTGCCAAGCTGCGCACGCGGTTGGTGGCCGGCATCCCGGTCTATCGCCATTTCGCGGTCGTCGCCAGCGGATTGAACAATTACGCGGCGGACGGCAACGCCAGCGCATCCGGCAAAGGCGCCTTGTTCCTGTTAGCGCTCGACAAGCCGCGCGACAGACGCTGGCAACTCAACGATAACTACTATCGATTGATTACGCCCATCGCCGATCCCACGCTGGCCAACGCGCTCGGCGCGCCGGTGCTGACTGTCGATGGCAACGGCGCGCTGCGTTACGGCTATGCCGGCGATTTGCAAGGTAATTTGTGGCGGTTCGATTTTGGTGGCGGCGCGCCATGGAACAACGCGGTCGGCCCCGGCGCCGGCGGCACGCCGCTGTTTGTCGCGCGCGACGCCGGCGGCACGCGCCAGCCGATCACGCAGCAGCCCGCGCTGGCGTACGCCGACGGCGGTGGCTATCTGGTGTCGTTCGGCACCGGAAAATTGATAGAGCAGGCGGACCGCACGGCGGCCAGTTTCGCGCCGCAATCCTATTACGCGATCCGCGACAGCCTGCGCACGCCGGCCGAGTTGATCACCAGCCGCCGGCAATTGACGCAGCGCGTGCTCGACGGCGATATCAACG
>DASVTJ010000085.1:0-10091 GCA_036387635.1 Duganella sp. | reverse complement strand
CAACACTATGACCTCACAATTTTCCAAAAAGAGCGAAGCCTGGTCGGCCCGCTTCAACGAACCGGTCTCCGACCTCGTCAAACGCTACACCGCCTCGGTGTTCTTCGACAAGCGCCTGGCCAAGGCCGACATCGAGGGCTCGCTGGCGCACGCCGAAATGCTCGCCGCGCAGGGCATCATCAGCGCCGCCGACCGCGCCGAGATCGAGCGCGGCATGGCGCAGATCGGCGCCGAGATCGAGGCGGGGCAATTCGACTGGCTGCTCGACCTGGAAGACGTCCACCTGAATATCGAAAAACGCCTGACCGAATTGGTCGGCGACGCCGGCAAGCGCCTGCACACGGGCCGCTCGCGCAACGACCAGGTGGCCACCGACATCCGCCTCTACGTGCGCGCCGCCATCGACGACATCGTCGCGCTGCTGGCCGCGCTGCGCGCCGCGCTGACCGACCTGGCCGAGAAGAACGCCGACACCATCATGCCCGGCTTCACCCACATGCAGGTGGCCCAGCCAATCACCTTCGGCCACCACATGCTGGCCTACGTCGAGATGTTCGGCCGCGACGCCGAGCGCATGCTCGATTGCCGCAAGCGCGTCAACCGCCTGCCGCTGGGCGCCGCCGCCCTGGCCGGCACCACGTTCCCGATCGACCGCGCGCGCGTGGCCGCCACGCTCGGCTTCGACGACGTCTGCCACAACTCGCTCGACGCCGTCTCCGACCGCGACTTCGCCATCGAATTCACCGCCGCCGCCTCGCTCATCATGATGCACGTGTCGCGCATGTCCGAGGAACTGGTGATCTGGATGAGCCCACGCGTGGGCTTCATCGACATCGCCGACCGCTTCTGCACCGGCTCGTCGATCATGCCGCAAAAGAAAAACCCGGACGTGCCGGAACTGGCGCGCGGCAAGACCGGCCGCGTCTACGGCCACCTGATGGGCCTTTTGACGTTGATGAAGGGCCAGCCGCTGGCCTACAACAAGGACAACCAGGAAGACAAGGAGCCGCTGTTCGACACCGTCGACACCGTCGTCGACACCCTGCGCATCTTCGCCGACATGGCCGGCGGCATCAGCGTCAAGCCCGAGGCGATGCGCGCCGCCGCGCTGCAGGGCTACGCCACCGCCACCGACCTGGCCGATTACCTGGTCAAGAAAGGCTTGCCGTTCCGCGACGCCCACGAGGCGGTGGCGCACGCGGTGCGCGCCTGCGACGACCTGAAAATCGACCTGGCCGAAATGACACTGGAGCAGCTGCGCGCGTACTCGCCGCTGATCGAGGACGACATCTTCGCCGTGCTCACGCTCGAAGGCTCGGTGGCCGCGCGCGACCACGTCGGCGGCACCGCCCCGAACCAAGTGCGCAAGGCCATCGCCCGCGTACGCGAGCAGCTGGCCAAGTAAGCGGCCAGCTGCGACGGCACGGCGCTTCACGCGCCGCGCCGCTAGTGCATCACCATCCGCGACAGCACCGAGAACGCCGCGCCGGTCTGGTCCTGCTCGAGCAGCAGGGTCAACTCGGTGTAGGTGCAAATCATGTTGACCAGGTTGATCTTGTCCCACGCCAGCTGCTTGAGGATGGCGTGGTAGATGCCCGGCTCGCGGCTGGTGTCGGGATTGAGGTGCAAGGTCACCGCGTTCAAATTGTCCTGGCGCGCCAGCAGGCGCTCGCCGGCGAACACCTGCTCCACCACCGGCGTGAGCGCCCGGCTGCAAATGACCATCACCTCGTTGACGCCGCGCGTAACCGTCACGAACGCGCCGCGCAATGGCTCGGCCTTGGCCAGCAGCTCGCGGTGGCACTCGTGGATGCTGTCGGTATTGCGGAAGGTGTACTCGGTCAGCTCGGTGCGCGTGGTCAGCTCGCCCGTCTTGCGCACCAGCGCGATGGCCCGGCTGGGCTGCTCGGGCAGGCGCTCGGCCACGCGGCGCAGCGCCATCACCACGGCCGCCTGGCCGACCGGCTTCCACAAATCGCTCTCGAGCTGCGGCTGCAACTGGCGCGCCAGCTCCGACAAATTAATCAGTCCCCGCCGCAGTCCCTCGGTCAGGAACGACGACTCCAGAACGATGCGTTCTACTTTGGTGGCAATCGACAGCATATAAGATCCCCCTGCCCGCGCGCCGGCGGACAAAACCTGAACAACTAGCTGGCGCCGCGCCCCGTCACCGGCCGTGATCGGCGGCGGCGCGGCGATACGATATCCGCGCCGGCGTCCCGGGTAGAGACAGACGGCGGCCGATATGGCAGCTAACTTGACGTCCCGCGATGGCGGCGACGTGTGCGGTAAGACTAGGTTGGCGGCGGCAGCGCGGTCCGATTGGCGCGCAGGGCGTGGCTGGAAAAACTAACGTGTTGAGGGCGTGTGGTCATTTTCTTCTTCCTGAAGTTCCCGGATCGCGCTGACGGGTCGTGCCCTGCGCTTTTTATGGTTCCACTCGCTGCAAGCGCAACGGCGGATAGGACCTTAGTTTAATTCGCAAGATTAAAAATTTGCAACAGCCATGCCGAAAACTTGAGCGGAGTGTTGCGTAGCGACCGAAACTTCGCGTCACAATCACATTGATGATTGATTTAAGACAAAACCTAGCAATCGTGCGTATGCCAGCCGCACATACGTGGTAATGCAACTCCCCTCTAAAGTCGGAGCATTTGCTCGGAAATGTCTCATTTGAGACATTTTTTTCGTCCGCGACCAATTTTTAAAGATTTTTGACTTGGGCATCCCCGTGGGAATAGTGTCATTCCTACTCGCCGTTTCGCCCTACCCCAACGGCCGCGCAGCCCACCGCCAGCGCGGCCCGGAGACGCCGAGTTGGCCGCCATCCTGGCCGGGCACCCACCGCGTACATACCTACCCTGGAGAAGAGATGAACCTACGTAAGACCCTACTTACCGCTTCCGTCGCCGCCGCACTGCCGATGCTGACCCCGTGTGTCGTGCACGCGGCCGGTCCGCTGATGGCCGCGCCGGTCAGCATGGCTTCGGCGCAAGAGAGCGCCGGCCTGGTGGCCCAGTTGGCCAGCCGCGACGCCCAGCGCGGCGTCGCCGGCGAGAACAGCTTCCGCGTCAAAGGCCAACACCCTGGCGTCGTTGGCGAGAAGATCACCCGCGTCCAGCACACCTTCAAGGGACTGCGCGTATTCGGTTCCGAGGCGGTGGTGGTGACCAACAATACCGGCGAAATCGTCAGCGAATCGGTGTCCGACCGCCGCGCCGGCTTGGCGCCGAATACAAACGCGGCCAGTGCGGCCAGTGCAGCCAGCGCGGCCAAGGCGGCCAATAGCGCCAATGGCGCCGACAGCGCCACCGGCAGCTTGGCGGCCAAAGGGGTCGAAGTGGCCCGTTCGGTGGCCGCCCCGGTCACCGACGTCGCCCCGGCCCTGAGCGCCACCGACGCCATCGCCAAGGTGGTCAAGGCGGTTTCCCCGAGCGGCGCGCACCGCTACGCGCCGACGGCCGAACTGCTGATCTATCCGGTCATGAAATCGGTGCGCGTGCCGTCCGCCGTCAACAAGTCCGAAGCGGCCTTGAACGCCACCGACCTCGAAGAAGTGGTCGAGCGCTATGTGCTGGCCTACTACGTCCAGACCCGCATGACCGAAGACCGCAAGCCGGTCTACTTCGACACCATCATCGATGCCAAGACCGGCGTCGTGGTGGCGCAGTGGAAGGCGCTGCAAACGGTGATTGGCACCGGCAACAGCCAGTACAACGGCGCAGTGCCGATCAACACCACGCTGTCGGGCAGCACCTACCGGATGCTCGACTCCACGCGCGGCACCGGCGGCAAGTTCGGCGGCATGGCAATCACCAACGCCAACCACGCCTCGGCCGACAGCCCGAGCCCGGGCACCATCTACACCAACAGCAGCAACGTCTGGGGCGACGGCAAGCAGTACATCGCCGGCGGCAGCACCACCGGCGCCAACGGCCAGACCGCCGCCGTCAACGCGCTGTGGGGCTTGATGAACACCTATGACACCAACAAGAACGTGCTGGGCTGGCAGTCGCTCGACGGCAACAACACCGCCACCTACATCGCCGCCCACGTCGACACCGCGTACGACAACGCCTTCTTCGACCCGGGTTGCAAGTGCATGTACATCGGTGACGGTGGCGCCAGCTTCAACAACCTCGGCTCGATCGACGTCATCGGCCACGAGATGTCGCACGGGATCACCGACGCCACCTCGAACCTGACCTACGCGGGCGAATCGGGCGGCTTGAACGAATCGCACTCCGACATCGGCGGCGAGATGGTCGAAGCCTATGCGCGCGCCGGCGGCAAGGGCACCGTGGTGCCGGCCACCGGCAACGATTGGATGACCGGGAAGGAGATCGCCAAGAACGGCCAGCCGCTGCGTTGGCTCTACAAGCCGAGCAAGGACGGCCGCAGCCCGAACGCCTGGAGCAGCACGATCAAGAACATCGACGTCCACCTGTCGAGCGGCCCGAACAACCGCATGTTCTACTTCCTGTCGCAAGGCTCGAAAGCCACCAGCAGCAGCGATTACTACAGCCAATACCTGGTGAAGAGCCCGGCGGCGATGACCGGCATCGGCAACGACAAGGCCTATCGCATCTGGTTCAAGGCGCTGACCACCAAGTTCACGTCGTCGACCAACTACGCCACTGCCCGCTCCAAGGTGCTGCTGGCGGCGCAGGAGCTGTACGGCGTCGGCTCGAAGGAAGCGATCGCGGTGCAGCGCGCCTATGCTGCCATCAACGTCGGCGCCGACGTCAACGAAACCGCCAGCGCGGTCAGCCTGGTCACGCAATAAACTTGTTGTAGCACTGTAAAGGGGCGGCGCCGGCATCCGGCGCCGCCCCTTTTTACGCCGCAGCGCCGAATCGTGCGTCATTGCCGCGAAATTTGATCTACAACAGAGTGTGTTGAGCACGCACGATCTAGCGTGACTCCATCCGCCTCGGCGGACTGGCGCCATCACTCGATGCCGGCCAGAAATCTCGGATCGGGAGGATGAGATGAAACTGCATACGCCCCTACGTGCCACCTACATAGCTACCTGCATGGCCACCTGCGTCGCCACAGGCATCGCCATCGCGCCGTCGACCGCCGCCGCGCAGGCACCCGTTCGAATGATGGCGGCGCCGATCGTGCCGCCGTCGCCGCAGGAGAGCGCGGGACTGGTCGCGCAACTGACGGCGCTCGAACGGGCGCGCGGCCTGGCGCCGGACTACAGCTTCCGCATCAGCGGCCAACACCCCGGCGTCACCGGCCAGAAGATCACGCGCGCGCAGCATACCTTCAAGGGGCTGCGCGTGTTCGGTTCGGAATCGGTGGTGGTCACCGACAACGCCGGCCAGATCGTCAGCTCCTCGATCTCCGACCGCCGCCCCGGCGTCGCCCCCAGCGCGGCCGGCGGCGTCTCCGGCGCCGCCGCGGTGCCGGCGGACCTGACGCCGGCGCTCAGTCCCGAACAAGCGATCGACATCGCCGCCAGGTCGGCCTCGCCGAACGGCGTGCACCGCTGGCCGCCGAAGGCCGAGCTGCTGCTCTATCCGATCATGAAAACGGTGCGCGCGCCCTCCGCCGTGGCCAAGGCCGAAGCCGACCTCAATGCGCTCGACGTCGAGGAAGTGGTCGACCGCCACGAACTGGCCTACTACGTGAAGACGCGCATGGCGCAAAACGGCAAGCCGTTTTACTACGACACCGTGGTCAACGCCAAGACCGGCGCCATCATCGCCCAATGGCAAGCGCTGCAAACGGTCATCGGCGAGGGCAGGAGCCAGTACAACGGCGTGGTGGCGATCAGCACCACGCAGGCCAGCAACGGCACGTTCCAGATGCTCGATCCGACGCGCGGCACCGGTGGCCGGTTCGGCGCTATGGCCATCACCAACGCCAATCACAGCTCGTCGAACAATCCCGATCCCGGCAGCGTCTACACCAACGCTACCAACAACTGGGGCGACGGCCTGCAATACAACGGCGGCAGCACCACCGACGCCAACGGCCAGACGGCCGCCGTCAACGCCCTGTGGGGCCTGATGAACACCTATGACACCAACAAGAACGTGCTGGGATGGCAATCCCTCGACGGCAACAACACCGCCACCCACATCGCCGTCCACGTCGACCGCGACTACGACAACGCCTTTTACGACGACAGCTGCAAATGCATGTACATCGGCGACGGCTCGTTCTTCTACAACCTGGGATCGATCGACGTCATCGGCCACGAGATGTCGCACGGGATCACCGCCTCCACGGCGGACCTGATCTACGCCGGCGAATCGGGCGGCTTGAACGAGTCGAACTCGGACATCGGCGGCGACATGGTCGAGGCCTACGCGCGCGCCGGCGGCACCGGCAACGTGGTGCCGGCGACCGGCAACGACTGGATGACCGGCAAGGAGATCAGCAAAACCGGCGAACCGCTGCGCTGGATGTATAAGCCCAGCAAGGACGGCAGCAGTCCGGACGCCTGGAGCACCACGCTGAAGAACATCGACGTGCACTACTCCAGCGGGCCGAATAACCGCATGTTCTACTTCCTGTCGCAGGGGTCGAACGCCGACCCCAGCGGCGACCATCACAGCAAATACCTGGTCAAGCAGCCCGCCGCGATGACCGGCATCGGCAACGACAAGGCCTACCGCATCTGGTTCAAGGCGCTCACCACCAAGTTCACCTCGTCGACCAACTACGCCGACGCCCGCAACAAGATGCTGGCCTCGGCGCAGGAACTGTACGGCGCCGGCTCGAAGGAAGCCATCGCCGTGCAGCGCGCCTACGCGGCCATCAACGTCGGCGCCGACATCGACGAGGGCGGTGGTGGTGGCGGTGGTGGGGGCGGCGGCGGCGGCACACAGCTTGTCGTCAACGGCGGCTTCGAAACCGGCACCACCGGCTGGCGCGGCAGCACCGGCACCATCGGCAGCGCGGCCGGGCAGACGCCGCAAGCGGGCAGCCGGTTCGCGTGGATGGGCGGCAAAGGCAGGCGCACCAGCCAGACGTTGACACAGGCAGTGACGATACCGGCGACGGCGGCCAGCGCCACGCTGACCTTCGCGCTGCATATCGATAGCGCCGACCGCACCAATATCGTCCACGACACGCTGGCCGTCACGGTGCGCGGCAGCCTTGGCCAGGTGCTGCGCACCCTGGCCACCTACTCCAACGTCGACGCGGCCGAAGGCTACAAAATCCGCAGCTTCGATATGAGCGAGTTCAAAGGCAAGCAGGTGACGCTGCACTTCGCGATGCGCGAAAACACGTCGCTGCAAACGTCGTTCGTGATCGACAGCGTCAGCCTGCTCGCCGACTAGCGGCATGGCGGCACCCGGCGGCCGGCGGCCGGCGGCGGAGCGGTTACCGCAGCGTGACGAACACCGGGTTCGAATAGAACCACAGGCTGCGGTAGTTGCGGTCGTTGATGTCGTTAAAGCGCTGGGTGTTGTCGGCGCCGGCGGTGCGCTGGTCGGCCAGCGGTTCGCCGCCCTCGGTCAGGCCGGCGACATCGGTGCCAAGGTTGGTGCCGCGCAGGCGGTAGTACTGGTTCTTCGTGGCGGTGGTCTCGTAAGTGATGGTGGCGTAGCCGTCGGCGCCGACCTTCCAGTCGGCGGCGGTGAAGCGCTTGACCACCTTGGCGCTGGCGTTGGTGTCCACGTCATAGGCGGCGCTGCCCTGCGCCGCCTTCGGCCCCACGTCGCCGGCGATCAGGTCGACGTGGTCGACCATCGGTTTGACGTTGGCGGCGGTGCCGCTGTCGACCGGCTTTTCGTAGTTGTTCCTGGCCGGGCTCCTGAAGCGGATCGTGACGACCACCTTCTCGCCGCTGGCCACCTTCAGCTCTCCGCCCATTTCCTTGCGATCGGTTTTGCTGGCCAGATTGAAGTCCAGCGCGTTGATCAAATCGCCGTACACCGAGAACATTTTGCCCGAGCGCAGACCTTGCAGCAGGTCCTTGGCGGCCGGCGCGCCGGTGGCGCTGTTGAAGACGTAGTTCTTCGCGTACTCGCCGGGGAAGTAGCCGCTGCTGTTGCCGTTGACGATCTTGAAGTGGGTGTCCGAATCGGTCAGGTTCCAGACGCGGCGGCCCTCGCCCAGCAGCGCGTCCCACACGCCACCGACCTTGGCCACCACGTAATCGACGCCGCCGTACGCGCGCAGCGGCGCGTTTTCCGGCGTGTAGGCGGCCGTGTAGCCGCCGCGGTCGGGCTCCATCTGGTTGCCGACCATGCCTTCGATGGCGAACATGATGTTGGGCGCGATGTCGTTGAAGCGGCGGAAATCATCGACCGTGTAGCTGCCCTTGTTGCGCGACGGGTGGTTGATGACCGCGTAGCTGGTGTCCGGATAGTTATCCTTCAACCAGCCGACGGCCTTGAGGGCGTCGTCGGCGCTCTTGTTGTAGCGGGTGCTGCCGTACTTGGCGGTCCAAACGGCGACATCGGCGGCGTCGAACATGGCGGCGTCGCGGGTGGTGAACAGATACTCGAATTCGCGCATACCCTTGGTGCTGGTGGTCAGCTTGTCGGCGCCCTCGAACAGGCCGATGCCGATATGGTCGTGGGTCGGCATGTCCCATTCGAAGCCGCTGAAAATGAGCTTGTCGGCGTAGGTGCCGGCGGCCTGCAAGGCGCGCACGCGCGGGATCTCATAGCGCTCGGCGCCGATCGACATCGGGATCGGCGTATCGAGTTTGGCGCCCTTCTCGTCGCGGGTCGACACGCGCAGGTGGTTCGACACCGCCATCCAGTCCAGGCCAAAGGAGGTAAAGGCTTTGCCCAGCACCTTGTCCAGCGTCTGGCTCACATCGGCGTCGGCCGACTGCGTGGTGTGGGTGTGCAGGTCGCCGGCGATCCAGCGCCCGCTCGGCAGCGGCGGCACGTTGTCCTTGATCGGATCGTCGCCGCCCCCGCAGGCCACCGCCGTCACCAGAATGGCGACGGCGGTCGGGATCAGCAGGAGTCGGGCGGAGAAGTGTATTTTGCGCTGCATTGTGGGCCCTGGAAGTGGATGCGAAGAAGCCGGCACACTAGCACCCGATTGTGACGCCGGCGTGACGGGCGGTGTCAAGGGCGATTCAGCGCGGCGCGCAAAACTGCTATCATCCCGGGCTGCGCGGGGCCGGTTCAGGGGCCGCAGTCCAGGGCCACGGTTTAGGGCTAATTAAGCGCGCGTTCGCAAACTCAAACAGGGATGTTGAAAATGACTATTGGCGGAAAGACCATGGAACAGGCTTTGGCGACGTTGTCCGACATGACAGCGGGCGCGGTCCCGATCGGCAAGGAAGAGCACGTGCAGCGCGTCGCCCGCGCCCAGGCCTTCATGCGCGAACAGGGCATCGCGGCGATCTACGTCAACGCCGGCGCCAACATGACCTACTTCACCGGCACCAAGTGGCACGCCAGCGAGCGCATGGTCGGCGCCATCATCCCCGCCGACGGCGCGGTCGAATACATCGCCCCGGCCTTCGAGGAAAGCACGCTGAAGGACTTCATGCTGGTCGACGGCCCGGTCAACTGCTGGCAGGAGCACGAAAGCCCGTACCAGCTGTTCATCGACACCCTCGCACGCATGGGCATCGCGCCGGGCGCCGACGGGAGCGCAGGAGCAGCGGCAGCGCCGCGCATCGGCATTTGCGAAAGCGCCGCCTTCTTCATCTACGACGGCATCCGCCCGCTCGCCGTCGGCTACGCGCTGGAAAACGCCAGCACGGTGACGGCGCACTGCCGCAGCCGCAAATCGGTCAACGAAATCGCGCTGATGCAGCGCGCCAAGGATATGACGATGGCGGTGCACGTGGCCGCCGCCAGCATTCTGCGCGAGGGGATCACCACCGTCGAAGTGGAGGCGTTCATCGACCGCGCGCACCGCAAGGTCGGCGCGTCCGGCTCGTATTTCGTCATCGTGCTGTTCGGCGAGGCGACCGCGTACCCGCACGGCGTGAACTACGTGCAGACGCTCAAGGCGGGCGACGTGGTGCTGATCGACACCGGCTGCAAGCTGCACAACTACATCTCCGACATCACCCGCACCTATGTGTACGGCGAGATCAGCGAGCGTCAGCGCTCGGTGTGGAACAGCGAAAAGGCGGCGCAGCTGGCCGCCTT
>DASVTJ010000084.1:0-15997 GCA_036387635.1 Duganella sp. | reverse complement strand
CCCAGCGACATGGCGCCGGTCACGAAACGCTTGACGATTTCCTTCGCCGGCTCGACTTCGCCCAGCGGAATCGCTTTACTTGGATCGATCTTGAACTCGAACAGGCCGCGCAGGGTCAAATGCCGGCGCCCTTGCTCGTTGATCAGCTGGGCGTATTCCTTGTACGTGTTGAAATTGTTGGCACGGGTCGAGTGCTGCAATTTGGCGATCGCATCCGGCGTCCACATGTGGTCTTCGCCACGCACGCGGAAGGCGTATTCGCCGCCGGTGTCGAGCGCGTTGGCCAGCAGCGGGTCGGCACCGAAGGCCAGGCTGTGCAGACGCAGCGCTTCTTCCGCCACCTCGAACAGGCCGATTCCTTCGACCGTCGACGACGTGCCGCGGAAATATTTATCCACCAGCGACTTGTTCAGGCCGACGGCCTCGAAGATCTGGGCGCCGCAATACGACATGTAGGTCGAAATGCCCATCTTCGACATCACCTTCATCAAGCCCTTGCCGATCGCCTTGGTGTAGTTGTAGGCGGCCACGTCCGGCGCCATCTCGTGCGGCAGGTGTTGGGCCAGGTCGGCCAGCGTTTCCAGCGCCAGATACGGGTGTACGGCTTCGGCGCCATAGCCGGCCAGCAAGGCAAAATGATGGGTTTCGCGGGCCGAACCCGTTTCGACCACGAGGCCGGTCGAAGCGCGCAGGCCGCGCATCACCAGGTGCTGGTGGATGGTCGAGGTGGCCAGCAGCGCGGGAATCGCCACCACGTCGCTTGAGACCGCGCGGTCCGAGACGACCAGGATGTTGTGGCCGGATTTCACCGCGTCCACCGCTTCCGCGCACAGCGAGGCCAGCGAGGCTTCGATGCCCTCTTTGCCCCAGGCGACCGGGTAGCAGATGTTCAGTTCATACGACTTGAACTTGCCGCCGGTGTGCAGGCTGATGTTGCGCAGGCGCGCCATGTCGTCGAAACCGAGCACCGGCTGCGACACTTCCAGGCGCATCGGCGGATTGACGTTGTTGGTATCGAGCAGGTTCGGCTTCGGGCCGATGAACGACACCAGCGACATCACCATCGCTTCGCGGATCGGGTCGATCGGCGGGTTCGTCACCTGGGCAAACAACTGCTTGAAATAGTTATATAAGGGTTTGAGCTTGTTCGACATCACCGCCAGCGGCGAGTCGTTGCCCATCGAACCGGTCGCTTCTTCGGCCAGCACCGCCATCGGCGCCATCAGGAATTTCAGGTCTTCCTGGGTGTAGCCGAAGGCTTGCTGGCGGTCGAGCAGGGAAATGGCCGCCTTTTCGCCCTGGGCCGGGGTGTCTTTCGCCCGGTTTTGCCCCAGCTGCGATTCGCTTAGCTTGATTTCGTTGAGCTTGATGCGCACCGACTTGATCCAGGCTTTATAGGGCTTGGCATTCGAAAAAGTGTCTTTCAATTCCTTGTCGTCGATGATGCGGCCCGCTTCGAGGTCGATCAGGAACATCTTGCCCGGCTGCAGACGCCATTTCTTGACGATGCGCGATTCCGGGATCGGCAGCACGCCCGATTCGGAAGCCATCACCACCAGGTCGTCTTCGGTGACGACATAGCGCGCCGGACGCAGGCCATTGCGGTCCAGCGTGCCGCCGATGTGGCGGCCGTCGGTAAACGCCATGGCGGCCGGGCCGTCCCATGGTTCCATCATCGCGGCGTGGTATTCGTAGAAGGCCTTGCGGTTGTCGTCCATCGACGAATGGTTTTCCCAGGCTTCGGGAATCATCATCATCATCGCCTGGGCGATCGGGTAGCCGGCCATCACCAGCAGCTCGAGTGCATTGTCGAAGCAGGCGGTATCGGACTGGCCCTCGTAAATCAGCGGGAACAGTTTATGGAGATCGTCGCCCAGCACGGCCGATTTCATCATGCCTTCGCGCGCGCGGGTCCAGTTGAAATTGCCTTTGACGGTATTGATTTCTCCGTTGTGGGCGATCAGGCGATACGGGTGGGCCAGCGGCCACTCCGGGAAGGTATTCGTCGAGAAACGCTGGTGCACCAGGGCGAGGGCCGAAACGCAGCGCGGATCCTGCAAATCCTTGTAGTAGACGCCGACCTGGTCGGCCAGCAGCAGGCCCTTATAGACGATGGTGCGTGCCGACATCGAGGGCACGAAGAATTCCTTGCCGTGCAGGAGTTTCAAGGCCTGGATCGCATGGCCCGAGGATTTGCGGATCACGTACAGTTTGCGCTCCAGCGCGTCGGTGACCATGATGTCCGGACCGCGGCCGATGAAGATCTGGCGGATCACCGGTTCCTTCGCCTTGACCGTCGGCGACATCGGCATCGTTTCGTCGACCGGCACGTTGCGCCAGCCGAGGACCACTTGCCCTTCGATGCGGACGGCGCGCTCGATTTCCTGTTCGCAGGCGATGCGCGACGCGTTTTCCTTAGGCAGGAACACCATGCCGACGCCGTATTCGCCGGGCGGCGGCAGTTCCACGCCCTGCTTGGCCATCTCGTCGCGGTAGTATTGGTCCGGCACCTGGATCAGGATGCCGGCGCCGTCGCCCATCAGCGCGTCGGCACCGACGGCGCCCCGGTGATCGAGGTTTTTCAGGATCAGTAGGCCCTGTTCCACGATCGAGTGGCTCTTGTTGCCCTTGATGTGGGCGACGAAACCGACGCCGCAGGCATCGTGTTCATTGGAAGGATCGTACAGACCTTGGGCTTTCATGGGGCTTCTCCGCTGGCAATTGGGCTAATGGGAAACTAGAGTAGTGCAATGCAGCCCAAAATACAACCATAACAAATAGGGTCGGAGTCGAATTAATTTTCTAAATTTCGGTGGAAATTTTAATTGGGGACAGAGTGAAGGTGGTTTAAAAAAAACCGCAGGAACTTGGCGCGACTGCGGTTTTGGCGGAATATTCAGATACTTCAGGCGGCAGCGGGGATCACGCCGCCTCGGCTTTCACTTTGAACGGCCTGCCCCGCTTGGCCGGCAAGACTTGGCGCTTGACCTTGTTTTGCAGCGTCGTCTTGAATTGCTCCGATCCCAGCGGCCATCCCTTGAGCAGCGCCTTGCCGATGACGGCTATCTGCTCGGCCGTCAGCGGCGGCTCGGCCAAGGCGGTGTACGCGGCCTCGCGCTGGAACGGTGTGTTGCCCAAGGCCCAATATTGCGCGTGGTCGATCACCAGGCCGTCGGATCGGATACCGGCGTGGTGGCAATAGCTGGACCAGGGATATTCCTCGGCCCGGCTGACCATTCCATTGCGCACCGGGTTGAATTCGATGTACCGGCTGCACAGCATGAAGTATTCATCGGCATCGATTAGCGAGGTTTTGTAGCGCCCGTTCCACAAAGTTCCACTACGGCTGTACTTCTGATTGAAGTACGGGACATAGTAGCGGCCGATCCACTGCATCATCTGGCCCAGGCCGTTCTCATCGGACGGCGTGACCAGCAAATGCAGGTGGTTCGGCATCAGGACATAGGCGTGCACCGCCACTTTATGATTTTTGGCGGCGGTGCGCAGCCAGCCGAGGAAGGCTTGGTAATCCTCGGCATCGTGAAAAATCGGCTGGTCGTTGTTGCCGGTCTGGATGACGTGATGCGGCTGCGTGGGGACGATCAAACGAGGAAGTCGGGCCATGAACGGAAGATCAGCCACGGTTCCTACATGGAGCCCGTGGATGCATCGTAAGTAAAAAAGCCGATTCTACACCACTCTGTCCCCAATTAATCACGCACGCAGCAAAACCGGCGCGACTCTGTCCCTGTTTTTCAAAACAGGACTCGAAAGCTGGAATACGCTGACCACCCGTGCTAGCGCGTCGCTCTGGTCTTCCAGCGCGGCGGAGGCCGAGGCCGCCTCTTCGACCAGCGCGGCGTTTTGCTGTGTGACCTCGTCCATCTGGGCAATGGCGCGGTTGATCTGCTCGATGCCGGCCGTCTGCTCGACGCTGGCGGTGGTGATCTCGCCGATGATATCGGTGACGCGGCCGACGTTGGCGACGATTTCGCGCATCGTCGTGCCGGCCTCGGCCACCAGCCTGGCGCCGGTCTCCACCTTGTTGACCGAATCGGTGATCAAGGTTTTGATTTCCTTGGCCGCCGCCGCGCTACGCTGGGCCAGGTTGCGCACTTCAGACGCTACCACGGCAAAGCCGCGCCCTTGCTCGCCGGCGCGGGCCGCCTCGACCGCCGCGTTCAGCGCCAAGATGTTGGTTTGGAAGGCGATGCCGTCGATGACCGAGATGATGTCGACGATCTTGTGCGCCGAGGCGTTGATCTCGGTCATCGTGTCGACCACCTGGTCGACCACGTTGCCGCCCTTGACCGCCACTTCCGACGCCGATAACGCCAGCGTATGCGCCTGGCGCGAGTTGTCGCCGTTTTGCTTGACGGTGGCGGTCAGCTCCTCCATCGACGAAGCGGTCTGTTGCAGCGAGCTGGCTTGCTGCTCGGTGCGCGCCGACAAGTCCAGGTTGCCGTGGGCGATCTCGCCGGAAGCCGTGGCGATGGTGTCGGTGCCGCTGCGCACTTGGCCGACGATGTCGACCAGGCTGGCGTTCATGTCTTTCAGCGCCTGCAACAGCATGCCGGTTTCATCCTTGCTATGGACGTCGATCCTGCTGCTCAAGTCGCCGGCGGCCACGGTTTGCGCCACCTGCACCGCCCGGTGGATCGGCCGCGTGATCGACACCCCGATCACGTAGGCGAACCAGGCGCCCAGCGCCAGCGCGCCGCCGGCCAGTCCCAGCAGGAAATATTGGCCGGAGCGAAATTGCGTGCGCACCCGCGCCGCCAGCGCGCGGCCGACGTCGGCCTCGTACTTGCCGATCTTGGCGACGTTGCCCAGATACAGGTCGAACTGCGGCTCGAGGCGGTCGTCGGCCATGCGGCGGGCGCCGTCGATGTCGCCGCTTTTCTTCAACGCGAAAAAGGCGTCGCGGGTGGCCGCGTAATCCTTGCGCGCGGCCACCACGGCGGCCAGCAGCGCCGTCTCTTCGTCGCTGACGAGCATGCCTTCGAGTTGTTTCTGGATGGTGTTGAAGCGCGCCCGGTTGGCGGCGGCCTTGTCGGTGATGGCGGCCGACTGCGCCGCCTCGCCACTGCGGGCGAAGGCCAGCACGCTGACGCCGCTGATGCTGAGCTGGTTGTGCCACTCGGCCGTCAGGCGTTCCTTGACGCTGGCGCGGCTGACCATTTCCTCGGTCAGGTCGCCGACCGATTGCAGGCGCCAGATGCCGGCGATGGCCATGCCGACGATCAGCATCATGACCAGCCCGAAACCGCCGGCCAGCCGCACCCCTATTTTCAAATTGGTCAATCGCATCGCAGTACTCCCCGGAAAAAACCATTGAGGAGTCATACTACGGCGACGATGCACTCTGGAAACTCTCAAATTCCCACAACGGACTGAGCGAAATCAACAGTGGCTGAAACAGTGGCCGCGCAGGGCCAGGATCAGGACAGGTTGAAGCTGGCCGACAGGCTGTAGCCCTCGCCGTAGGCGCTGCGCAGCGGCAGATCCTGGCCGAGGCCGGTGCGCGCCTTTTTGCGCAGGCGATAGACCAGCATGTCGACGCGGCGGCCGGCATCGGGATCGTCGCCGCCGATGCCGGCGACGATGACCTGGCGCGGCACGGGGCGGGTGTTGATCGTCAGCAGATGCAGAAAATTGCATTCCTTTTCCGTCAACGTGATGGCCATGCCCTGCAGTTCGAGCTGGCGCGCGCTCACGCGCAAGGTCCACTTGCTCGGCAGCGGGATGGTTTCCTGCGGGCCGACGCGGCGGTCCAGCGCCTCGATGTGCGCGGCCAGCTCGGGGAATTTGATCGGCTTGGTCAGATAATGGTCGGCGCCCAGGCGCAGGCCGAGAATGCGGTTGTCGAAGGCGACGCGGCCGGTGAGGACCAGCAGCCCGATCTGCGGATACAGCTGGCGCATGCGCGGAATCACGTTGAAGCCGTCCTCGTCCGGCAAACCGAGGTCCAGCACGACCACGCCGACATTTCCCTGGCTCAAGGCCGACCACATATCGCTGGCGTTGTTAGTGATGTGCACTTCGTGTTGAAGCTCGATCAGGAACTCGGCCATTTCTTCGGCATAGTCCAGATTGTCTTCCACGATAAGTATTTGCGTCATTGGTGCGCCATTTGATCTCGATTATCGGGTACCGCTACTATGTTGCCTAGGAGCACAGTCCCGTACTGCTGTGTCAGCTTGTGTGCGAAGAATTATCACTGCTGCCACCCTCTCGCGCAAGGCTTTTCCCGGCGGTCATAGCGACCGGCAGCCAAATCCGAAATTCAGCGCCGCTTTCAGAAACATTTCGAACCGTGACGGTGCCGCCGTGGACGTCGGCGATGGCGCGCGCCATGTACAGGCCCAGCCCCGAACCGGGCACGCCGGCGGCATTGCTGCCGCGAAAGCCCTTCGCGAACACCTGCTCGGTTTCGGCCGCCGGCACGCCGGCGCCGCCGTCGCGCACCAAGAATTCAACGCCGCCCTCGGGGGCAGGCTTCCCTAGCAATTCTATCGGAGTATTGCCATTCGTGTACTTGATCGCGTTGTCGACCAGGATTTCGAGGCACAGGCGCAGGCCGGCCGGGTCGCAGCGCAACCATTGCGGCAGCGCTTCCATCCGCAGGTCGACGCGGCCGCCGCGATCGCGCACCCGGCCGCGCGCCTGCTCGGCAACCGATTGCAGCAGCGCCGCCGGCGACACCTCGTCGGGCTGGCGCGCGCGGCCGATGCTGTCCATGCGCTCGGGCGACAGATATTCGTCGAGCATGGCCAGCAAGCGGTCGACTGCGGTCTGGATCTTGCGGTAGCGTTTGCGGGTGCCCTCGTCGTGGTGGGTGCCGGTCATTTCGAGGCGCTGCACGGCGCCGTCGATGGTCGACAGCGGCGTGCGGAATTCGTGCGACAGCATCGACGCGAACTTTTTCTGCTGCTCGGCCAGCTCGCGCCGCGTGTCCAGGCTGTCGTCGAGCAGCTGGCGGTAGCGCGCCTCGTTCGCCTGCGAGCGCGCCAGCGCGGCTCGCAGCTGCGCCACGGTGGCGGTGTCGTCGGGGGTGGCGAGGCGGGCGGCGCCGTCGGCGGCTGGGTCGGTGGGGTCCGCGGGATCGGCCACTTTCACTCCACCAGCGGCGCGAAGATCTGTTGCAGGTCCTCCTGGGTGAGCGCCATTTTCTGCGACTCGCCTTCGGCCAGGATCGATTGCGCCAGATCGGATTTTTTCTGCTGCAGCACCTGGATTTTCTCTTCCAGCGTGCCCTTGGCGATCAGCTTGTAGACGAACACCGGCTTGTCCTGGCCGATGCGCCAGGCGCGGTCGGTGGCCTGGTTCTCGGCCGCTGGGTTCCACCACGGATCGTAATGGATCACCGTGTCGGCCGCCGTCAGGTTCAGGCCGACGCCGCCCGCCTTCAGGCTGATCAGGAAGATCGGCACCGCGCCCTGCTGGAACGCCGCCACCTGCGCGCTGCGGTCCTTGGTGTCGCCGGTCAGCAAGGCGTACGGGATGTCGCGCGCCTCCAGCTCCTGCTGGATCAGTTCGAGCATGCTGGTGAACTGCGAGAACACCAGGATCTTGCGGTTTTCCTCCAGCAAATCTTCGACCATCTGCATCAGGTCGATCAGCTTGGCCGAGCCGGCCGTCTGTTTTTTCGACGGCAGCGACTTGACCAGGCGCGGATCGCAACACACCTGGCGCAGCTTGAGCAGCGCCTCGAGGATCACGATCTGGCTGCGCGCCACGCCCTTGCGGTCGATTTCGTCGCGCACCTTCTGGTCCATCGCCAGGCGCACCGTTTCGTACAGGTCGCGCTGGGCGCCGGTCAACTCGACCTTGCGCACCATCTCTGTCTTCGGCGGCAATTCCTTGGCGACGTTGTCCTTGGTGCGGCGCAGCAGGAACGGCTTGATGCGGCGGTTCAGCAGCGCCCGGCGCATCGGATCGTCCTGGCGCTCGATCGGGTGGCGGAACACGCTGTTGAAGCCCTTCTCGTCGCCCAGCAAGCCCGGCAGCAGGAAGTGGAACTGCGACCACAGCTCGCCCAGGTGGTTTTCCAGCGGCGTGCCCGACAAGCACAAGCGATGGCGCGCGCGCAGCAGTCCGGCGCTCTGGGCCGCCTTGGAGCGGGTGTTCTTGATGTAATGCGACTCGTCCAGGATGACCAGGTGGAAATCGTGCTCGCGCAGCTTTTCCTCGTCGCGCGGCAACAGCGCGTAGGTCGTCAGCACCAGGTCGGCCTCGTCGATCTGGTCGAACTGGCCCATGCGGTCCTTGCCTTGCAACAGCAGCACGCGCAGGCTCGGCGCGAAACGGGCCGCCTCCTCCTGCCAGTTGCCCATCAGGCTGGTCGGCGCGATCACCAGCGCCGGCGCCGTCAGGCGGCCCGCCTCTTTCTCGACCAGGATGTGGGCCAGCGTTTGCACCGTCTTGCCCAAGCCCATATCGTCGGCCAGGATGCCGGCGAAGCCGTATTCGCGCAGGAATTGCATCCACGACAAGCCATCGGTCTGATAGTCGCGCAACGTGGCCTGCAAGCCGGCCGGCGTGGCGATGCGCTTGACGGCGCCGAACTGGTTCAGGCGCGCGCCCATGTCGCGCAGCTCGTCGCCGCCGGTCCAGTTCAGCGCGACGTTGCGCGCCAGCTCGTCCAGGCGCGCCGCGTCCAGCGTGGCCATCCGCAGCGAGGTTTTGATCTTGTCGCTGAAATACAGCTCGCCCAACGTCGCCAGGATCGGCTTGACCCGCGCCCACGGCAGCGCCACGCGGGCGCCGTCGGCCAGCGTGGCCAGCATCTGGTCGTCGTCGCCGTGGCTGGCGATGGCCTTCGGATTGAAATCGCTCGGCGCGTTGCGGATCAGTTGCACCAGCACCGGCAGCAGCGGCACGCGCTCCTGGTTGACCATGATGCCCAGTTCCAGATCGAACCAGGCGCGGCCGCCGTCGGCCGGATCGACCGTGACGTCGGCGTACCAGTCGCCGACGTCGCTGACGTCGTAGCGGTACTTGGTGGTCTTTTCGAGCTTCCAGCCGGCTTCCTTGAGGGCGGCGATGCCGTCGCGCGCGAAGCGTATCCACGCGGCCTGGTTGGGCAGCAGCAAGCCGCCTTTGACGCTACTGAGCGGCAACGCGGTTGGCGCGTGGAAATGGCGCTCGCTCAACAAGGCCAGCGCCTGCTCCTCGGCGGCGGCGTCGCGCTCGATGATCTCGGTGACCTCGCCCTTCTGGCGCACCACGCGCTGCGACGGGTCGAACGACACGCGCTCGCCGTCGTAATCGAACGACAGCACGGCGAAATCGTGCCAGCGCTGCAGCGAGCCGTCGGCCAGCATCGCCGCGTCCAACGTCAGCACCGGGCGCGGCTTGACGTCGTCGCGCACCCGCTGCGGCAGCGGCTGGGGCAGCGGCATCAGCTGTTGCAGGCCGTGCGCCAGCAGCAGCTGCGACACGCGCATCTTGTCGTTGGCCGTCAGCAGCGGCGCCTGCGCCACCAGCGCCTGCAGATCGGCCAGCGGAATCGCCGCGCCGCCCTGGTTCAGTTGCAGCACGCCGCACGACAAGTTGTCGATGTACCATGGCGGATCGGTCGGCAGCATGTAATCGACCTGATCGGCGCCGGTGCCGTTGCCGGTATTGCGCGCGCCCGGCGGCGGCTGCACCTGCCAGCCCAGCCGCAGGCCCTTGCCCTCCTCGCGCCAGGCCAGATTGGCCTCGCGCAACACGCCGCCCTTGAGCGGATACACCAGGCCGTTGCCGACGTCGGCCCACGAATTTGCCCACAACAATTTATCCTGTTCGGCCAGCATGTTCAGCAGCGCCGCGCCGATCTTGCCGCGCGGTTCGGTCGCCGAGCCGGTCTGCGAATTCTGGCCGCTGCGCATCGCGACAAAGAAGCGGATCAAATCCTCGTCGCCGGGCGCCAGGAAACTGGGCGGCGCCGACAGCAGCGAGAACACCTCGCTCACCGGGGTGGCGGCCGCGACGTCGCCGTTCGAGCGCAGCCGCGCCTTGTACAGGCACAGCGCCACGTGGCGCCCGCCGCTGGTGGGCGCCATCACGTAGATCAACCGGTACTGGGTCTGTTTCGGATCGCTATCGACCGGCGGCGCGGTGAGCTTGGCCTTCGGATGGGCGGCGGCGTCCACCCGCTGCAGCCAGGTGGCCACGGCGTACGACAATTGATTCGCGGGCGGGGGCGCGAGGCGCGTCGGTGCGGCCACGGCCGGCACCGCTGTGGCTGTGGCTGCGGCTGGCTTGGCGGGAACCTCGTCGGTGGCGTCGTCGCGGGTAAAATCCATAGGTCGCATTGTTGTTCAAAGATGGTTCAAAAACGGCAACAGGCGATATTATCCGCCATACACGCGTTCGTGTTTGCGGATTCTTTACAAAAACCCGCTTGTCGTGAAGCCTTTCGGCATCTTTCAATCTCTTTCATGGCGCTAGCGGCGCGTATGGTGGCCTATCTTCACCCTTTTCGGCTGTCAAGACTGGCACAATCGCGCCGATTGCGTATCATTCCGGGCTTGACCGCTTAGGAACGACCCCACATGCTGCCTTCCATCGAACAACGTCTTGCCCTCGAACTCGCCGCTAAACCGGTCCAGGTCGCCGCCGCCATCGCCCTGCTGGACGAAGGCGCCACCGTGCCGTTCATCGCCCGCTACCGCAAGGAGGCCACCGGTGGCCTCGACGATATCCAGCTGCGCCTGCTCGAGGAGCGCTTGCGCTACCTGCGCGAACTCGAAGACCGCCGCGCCGCGATCGTCGCATCGATCACCGAGCAGAACAAGATGACACCAGCCCTGTTAGATGCTGTCATGCATGCGGAAGACAAGACCCGGCTGGAAGACTTATATCTCCCGTACAAGCAAAAACGCCGCACCAAAGCCCAAATCGCCATCGAAGCGGGCCTCGCGCCGCTGGCCGACAGCCTGCTGGCCAACCCCGAACTGACTCCCGAAACGGAAGCCACCGGCTACCTGCGCGAGGCTTTCACCACCGACGACGGCAACAATCCGGGCGTGGCCGACACCAAGGCCGCGCTCGACGGCGCCCGTCAAATCCTGATGGAACGCTTCGCCGAGGACGCCACCTTGCTGCAAGCGTTGCGCGAGTATGTGCAAGAGCATGGCATTGTTGAATCGAAAGTTATTGAAGGAAAGCAAGACGAGGGCGAAAAATTCGCCGATTATTTCGATTATTCCGAGACCATCGCCACGGTACCGTCGCACCGTGCGCTGGCGCTGTTGCGCGGACGCCGCGAAGGCATCCTCGACGTCGTGCTGCGGCTCGACACCGAAGCCGAGAAACCGAAGTGGGACGCGCCGCATAATCCGTGCGAAGGCCGCATCGCCGCCCGCTTCGGCATCAAGCAGCAAGGCCGCCCGGCCGACAAATGGCTGGCCGACACGGCGCGCTGGACCTGGCGCGTGAAAAGCTTCATGCACCTGGAAACCGAACTGATGGGCGCGCTGCGCGAACGCTCGGAACTGGACGCCATCAACGTCTTCGCCACCAACCTGAAAGCGCTGCTGCTGGCCGCGCCGGCCGGCCAGCGCGCCACCATGGGCCTGGACCCGGGCCTGCGCACCGGTGTCAAGGTAGCGGTGGTGGATGCCACCGGCAAGGTGGTCGACACCGCCGTCATCTATCCGCACCAGCCGAAGAACGATTGGGACGGCTCGCTGCACACCTTGGGCCGCCTGGCCGCCAAGCACAACGTCTCGTTGATTTCGATCGGCAACGGCACCGCCTCGCGCGAGACCGACAAGCTGGCGCAGGACTTGATCAAGCAGCACCCGGACCAGAAAATGACCAAGATCGTCGTCTCCGAGGCCGGCGCGTCGGTGTATTCGGCTTCCGAATTCGCCTCGCGCGAACTGCCGGACATGGACGTGTCGCTGCGCGGCGCCGTCTCAATCGCGCGCCGCCTGCAAGACCCGCTGGCCGAGCTGGTCAAGATCGACCCTAAATCGATCGGCGTCGGCCAGTACCAGCACGACGTTTCGCAAACCCAGCTGGCGCGCTCGCTCGACGCGGTGGTGGAAGATTGCGTGAACGCCGTCGGTGTCGACGTCAACACGGCCTCGGCGCCGCTGCTGGCGCGCGTGTCGGGCCTGTCGTCGTCGGTGGCGCAGGCGATCGTCTCGTACCGCGACGTCAAGGGCGCGTTCACTTCGCGGGCCGCGCTCAAATCGGTGCCGCGCCTGGGCGACAAGACCTTCGAGCAGGCGGCCGGCTTCCTGCGCGTGACCGGCGGCGACAATCCGCTGGACGCCTCGGCGGTGCACCCGGAATCGTACCCGCTGGTTGAAAAAATCCTCGGCGACATCAAAAAGGATATCAAGGCCGTCATCGGCGAGACCGCGCTGATCAAGAGCCTGAACCCGGCCAAATATGCCGACGACAAGTTCGGCGTGCCGACCATCACCGATATTTTGAAGGAGCTGGAGAAGCCCGGCCGCGATCCGCGTCCCGAGTTCACCACCGCCACGTTCAAGGATGGCGTCGAGGAAATCCGCGACCTGCGTCCGGACATGATCCTCGAAGGCGTGGTTACCAACGTCGCCGCGTTCGGCGCTTTCGTCGACATCGGCGTGCACCAGGACGGCCTGGTGCATATCTCGGCGCTGTCGAACACGTTCGTCAAGGATCCGCACACGGTGGTCAAGGCCGGCCAGGTGGTCAAGGTCAAGGTGCTGGAGGTGGACGAAAAGCGCAAACGGATCGCGCTGACGATGCGCCTGACCGACAGCGCGCCACAACCCGGCGCCCAGCCGCAGCAGCGGAGCGACCGTAACGACCGCAAGAGCATGGGCCAGCACCAGAAGCAAACCGCCCGCGCCGAACCGGCTGGCGGCAGCATGGCGGCCGCCTTCGCCAAACTGCGCGGCTAACCCCGGGGTCAGTGCCGACATTCGGACATTTTGGAACTTTCGTCAAACGAGAAAGTTCCGCATTTTTTGGATTTGTCCGAATGTCGGCACTGACCCCTGTGGGTTTTTCATCGCGTTAGGCACGCGGGGGCCGCATTTCTTATAAAATGTCGGCACCTAATACTTATTCACACTGAGGCAGCTATGAGCGACGTACAAACTTGGATCAAAGAAACCGTGACCGCCACCCCGGTGGTGCTGTTCATGAAAGGCACCGCCCAGTTTCCGCAATGCGGCTTCTCCGGCCGCGCCATCCAGATCCTGAAAGCATGCGGCGTTGAGAACATTGCCACCGTCAACGTGCTGGAAGATCCGGAAGTCCGCCAAGGCATCAAGGATTACTCGAACTGGCCGACCATTCCGCAGCTCTACGTCAAAGGCGAGTTCGTCGGCGGTTCGGACATCATGAACGAAATGTTCGAGTCGGGCGAGCTGAAAGCCCTGCTGGATGCCTGATCGGCCGCGGCCATTCGTGGCCCGGCGGATCATTATCGCCATCACCGGCGCCACCGGCGCGGTGTATGGCGTGCGTCTGCTGCAACATTTGCAACACACACCGGGCGTGGAGACGCATCTGATCGTCTCGGAAGCCGCAGTGCTGACGCTGCATCAGGAAACCGGACTGCAGCGCCGGGAAGTGGAAGCGTTCGCGCACGTTGTGCACAAGGTGCGCGACGTCGGCGCGTCGATCGCCAGCGGCTCGTTCCAGTCGGACGGGATGATCGTCGCGCCCTGCTCGATGAAAACGCTGGCGTCGGTGGCGCACGGCCTGTCGGACAATCTGATCGCGCGCGCGGCGGACGTGGTGCTCAAGGAGCGCCGCCGGCTGGTGCTGATGGTGCGCGAAACCCCGTTCAACCTGGCGCACCTGCGCAATATGACGGCGGTGACGGAGATGGGCGGCATTATCTATCCGCCGCTGCCGGGGTTTTATCACAATCCGCAAAGCATTGCGGAGATGGTCGATCACACCGTCGGCCGTGTCATCGACCTGTTCGGCATCGAGCATACGCTGGCCCCGCGCTGGCAAGGTATGAAGCTCGCCAACACCCCCAACGACGATCCGGCCTGATACTGAATCGCTAGCGCTTGTCGAAGTACGAGCCGCTGGCTTTTTTCAGATCCCTGGCTTCCTCCACCATGCGGCGATGGGCGATGCGCTTGCGCATTACCTCGGCATGTTGGGCGGCGGTCATGGGCGGGACGGTCATCAAATCTTTTAGCTGCGCGACATTGCTGTAGTTACTTTTCATAAGACGGCTCAAAAGCTTGGCTCCGAAGTAAATGCTGCGTTCAGCGGCGCTGACTCCCCATTGTGCCTGAATTCCATGTCGGAACCATGACAAATCGCAAACGTGTTCAAAATAAAAAGGCGCACCTGAAGTACGCCTATTCCGAACAAAAACCGGTTAAATCATGAAACTAGTTTCACGGAAAAACCGCATGAATTGCCTGCTCCGCAGTCACAAACAGTCGACATAACTACGGGCTGATACGTGAAATGACTACTTTTGGTAATTGACGCGCACCAGCATGCGAATAAATTCGCGGGCGATCTGGCGATGATGCTCGTCGAGGCGCTGTAAATCGGCGATCAGTTTGACATCGGCCGACTCGAAGCGCGACACGCCGTTGCTGCCATCGGCGGCCGGGGAGTCCGCCTCGGCGCCGCCAAAGCGCAACCACTCGGCCGGCACGCCGAGCCATTGCGCGATCATGCGCAACTTTTCCTGGGTTGGTATGGCCTCGCCAACGAGCCATTTGCGGGCCGCGTGGACTGTGATCGGCCTGCCATCAAACCGAATATTAAACTCCCGCGCAAGGCGAGTAGGACTGTCAGGCGAGTAGTGAGCGTTCTTGAGGGCCTGTTGCAGGCGCTGGCTAAAGCTTTCGCGTTCATTAGAAGAATTCATAGGTGCACTATTTCACGTTGCGTCATGAAAGTCAGTCTCTTGAAGAGGAGCGCTGGCGGTGACGTGATGGGATTTTTGTAATTGGCATTCTATCCTCGGTAAGTGCAGACGCCGGCCAGCAGGCCGACCAAATTATGTTTGGTCGGCTGCGATGAAAGAAGCAACACATGAGCCGCTTTCATGGAATCGTGAAGTTGTAATTTTATCACTATTCATCTGACTAAAGCCAGACCTCCTGGGCCACTTTACGCGGAAGCGTATGATGCCGCCCACCCCTGTTTGACGTCGCACGATACCTTGACGCCACAGATTGCGGCGAGGCCACGCGCACGCCCGAAGCCGCGCTACAATAGGCATTACGTTGACGTAAGCGGAAACCGCCGCGAAACCGACACCGAACGACCTTACCGTACCGACCCAGATGCCCACCTACACCATTACCGAACTGGCCCGTGAATTCGACATCACGGCGCGCGCCATCCGCTTCTACGAGGATCAAGGCTTACTGAGCCCGTCGCGCGAAGGCGCGGGTGGCCGCAGCCGGGTCTACACGCCGCGCGACCGCACCCGCCTGAAGCTGACCTTGCGCGGCAAGCGCCTCGGGCTGTCGCTGTCGGAGATCAAGAGCTTGGTCGACATGTATGAAACGCCGAAGGACACCAGCGCCCAGATGAACCGCTTCCTCGGCGTGCTGGCGCAGCACCGCCAGACGCTGGAACAGCAGCGCGAAGACATCGAGATGTCGCTGGCCGAGATCACCGCGCACGAGGACGAGTGCCGGCGCCTGCTGGCGGCCCAAGGTGCGGCGCGCGATATCGCACAACCGCAGGCCCAGCCGGCCCACAAGGCGGCTCAAGATCCAGCCCTGGACGAAGCCGGCACGGCTTGAAGCAACGAACCGAGCCGTTCCCCGACATAGCTTTACGTTTACGTTAACGTCACGCCGGCGTATCATTGCCGCTTACACCAAAACAGAATAACGAGGATGACATGCTCCATCTCCCAGGCCTGACCTTTGACCACGGCGAAGACATCGCCGCCCTGCGCGAAGCCGTGCAACAGTTCGCCGCCGCCGAGATCGCCCCGCGCGCGGCCGAGATCGATCGCAGCGACCAGTTCCCGATGGACCTGTGGCGCAAGATGGGCGAGCTTGGC
>DASVTJ010000083.1:0-3600 GCA_036387635.1 Duganella sp. | reverse complement strand
CCCTGCACCGTCCAGCCGTTGGCCAGCGTGACCGGCGCCATGATGCTCGACGTCATGTCATAGGCCGCAGCCGACAGCGGCAGTTCGCGCCGCACCACCTTGCGCAGGAAGGCGACCTGCTCCACCGGCGAGATTTTCAGGCTGGAACCGGCCCACGACCACGACAGCCCGTTGTCCTTGCCGGCGTCGCCGGACAGGTCGCGGTTGCCGTAATTAAAACTGTCGACATAACGCTGCGCCCGCTCCATGCCCAGCGCGGCCATCACCTGCTGCGCGTACCACAGCACCGAATATTTGAACCACGCCACCGGATCGGTCGCCTGCCGCCACGACGCGTTGTAATCGGCATAGCCTTGTTTGAACGGCAAGCGCGGCGTGTGCGCGTCGCGCAGGAAACCGCTGTCGTAGCCCATCAGGGCGACGACGAGGTTGAACGTCGACGCCGGCGTCACCCGCTCGTCGCAGTGGCCGTCGTGGGCCAGCGTCGCGCCGCTGGCGGCGTCGGCCATTTCGAGGCAACTGAACATCTGGTCCGGCGCGGCGGCCGACAGCGGATCGATGCGCCACGCCAGCGCCGGCTGAAACGCCAGGCTGCCGAGTAAAATGCCGACCAGCCCGGCCAGCGCCGCCAACCGCTTCCACAACGAGCGCGCGGTGCCGGCCGGTGCGCGGATCAAGCCGATGCGGGCGGTCAACTCGCGCGTGCCGGCGCTGCCGAACGCCAGCGCGGTATGCACGGCAGCGCCGGCATCGGCAGCCGGCCCTTGCAGCCGCAACTGCGCCAGCAGTGCCGCCGCGTACGCCTTCCGCTGGGCGGTGGGCCGGCCGCGCAGCACCTCGCGGTCGCAGCCGAGCTCCTGCGCCCAGGACAGCCGCTCGCGCAACAGCCGCATGAAGGGATTGAACCAGAACAGCGTTTGCAGCAGCAGTCCCGCGCCCATCCATTGCAGGTCACGGCGCCGCAAATGGGTGGCTTCGTGTTCGATCATCAGCTGCCGCTGCAACGGCTCGAAGTCGGCCAGATGCCTGGGCAGCAGCAGACGCGCGCGGAAAAATCCGTACAGCATCGGCGAGATCGGCGCGTCGACCTCGGTCACTTCGACCTTTTGGGCATTTTTGGCCGCGCCGGCCAGCGCGTCGGGCAGGCGGCGCCCGCTCGCCGACAGGCCGCGCAGCGAGCGGCGCGCGTTCAGCAGCCGCAGCGCCGCGTAGCCCAGCCCGGCCAGATACAGCAGCAGCCAGGCGCGGGCCGTGTTCGCCAGCCAGGAGCGCAATGGCGGCAACGCGTCCTCGGCCGACGCGATGGCGGTCGGGCGGTTCGGCGCGGCGCCGTTGACCGGCGCGCCGGCGCTCGACGATGGCGTCGGCAACTCGATCGGCGGCACCACGCGCAGCCGTTCGCTGTGCGGCAACACGATTACCAGGAAGGCCGCCGCCACCGTGACCTGCCCCAACAGCCACATCGACCGCTGCGACACCAGCACCGGCCAACGCCGGCCCAGCAACGCCAACAGCGCCCACACGCCCAGTCCGGCGACCAGGCAGCCGGCGCTCGCCAGCAGAAACCGGAACGACAGCACATCGAACCAGGTCATGGCGCCGCGTCCGGCTCGTCGGGCCAGTCGTTGAGCAGCTGTTCGAGCTGCGCCAGCTCGTCGCCATCGACCAGTTTGCTGCCGGTGAACATCGTCACCGGCAGCGGGCCGTCCATCTCCATCACGCGCTGGCCGAAATCGCGCGCGAACGCGGCCAGCGTGCCGACCTTCTCCAGCAACGCCGTGTAGACCTGCACCCCGTGCAACGTCTGCTGTCGCAGCGAGCCTTTGTCGAGCATGCGTTCGAGCGTCTTGCGGGTCGATGAAAAGGTCCAGCCGAGTTCTTCTTCCACCTGCTGGTGTATTTCGCGCGCGCTCAATGGCTGCTGTTTCCACAGCGCCTTGAGCACGGTAAGTTCGGAGATCGAGGGTATGGCCATGTGCGCTGGACTGGATTGTGACGAATGCCACCATTGTGCGACATATGTCACATTCCCGTCAACGTATGACAGAGACGAGTGCTCTGAGGACGGCGCCGATTACCGATCTGTTGTTTTTTGCTTATACAAATGGGCAGGGAAAACTTGCACCATTTTGGTTGGTAAACCATCCCCCTCGGCCGGCGCAGATCTTCTCCTGGCTATCTTTCTCATAGTGGTGCACCGGCTCGCTGCCAACCTCTTCGCATCCAAAAAACGGCACCGGGCCGCACTAAAACAGGGCGCTTTGGCGGCAACGACGGCGCGGCGCCGGGGCCGTTTGGCGCAATATGCCAACGGCATAAATCGGTTGTTGCTCGAAGGATTACATTATGAAAGAATGGTATCAAAAATGCAAACGACTCTTCTACACCGATACTTTTAGCGAACGTTCGGTGCCGTCTCCCCCAGATAGGGAACCCGATTTATGGATGATGCTTTGGGCAGCAGTGGCATCGCGCCGGATTTCTTCACGACCTACGACGCGCTGATGAACGCCCGCGACGAAACCGACACGGTGGCGCGCCTGCAAACGGCCGCCCAAGGCCTCGGCTTCGACAAGGTGCTGTTCGCGGTCATTCCGCAGCCCAAGGTGAACATTGGCGAGATCTACCTGCGCAGCAATTATCCGAACCAGTGGCGCGAGCACTATGATCGTAATAACCTACGCGCCGCCGATCCCACGGTCGAGTACTGCTTCAAGTCGAGCTCGCCGTTCGTATGGATGCCGCAGTCGTTCAAAACCCCCGCCCAGCAAACGCTGTACGAGGAAGCCGCGTCGTTCGGCCTGAAGGTCGGCGTCACCCTGCCGATCCGCGGCGTCGGCGGCGAGATCGGCATGCTCACCTGCGTGCGCGACGAAACGCCGGGCCCCGCCTTCCTCAAGGACCTCGGCCAAAACCTGGGCGGCCTGTCGCTGCTGCGCGATGTCGCCTTCGACTCGCTGCACCAGTACGTGCACGCGTCGGTGGCGCCGGCCGAGGAAGTGCCCAATCTCACCGCGCGCGAACGCGACTGCCTGCAATGGATGTGCGCCGGCAAGACCGCCTGGGAAATCGGCCGCATCCTCAGCATCTCGGAAGCGGGCGTCAACTTTCACATCACCAATCTGCGCACCAAGTTCGGCGTCAGCCGCCGCAACGACGTGGTGATCAAGGCGCTGCGCCTCGGCCTGATCACCCTGCCGGGCTAGGCCCTTCCCTGTCGAAGCCGGCGGAGCCGACCTGCCGCAACTCGTCGTCGTCGATCACGTGCAGCAGGTACAGCCGGATCAGCAGCAACGCCGGCAGCGGCACCGGCCTGCCGCGTTCGAAACGGCTGCCCTGGGTCTGCGTCACCCCGAAACGTCCTGCGGGGCCGTCGCGCCGTGCAGCAGGGCCGGGAAGGCGTCCTTGAGCATGTAAGGGCCTTCGGTCGGCATCATGCGCCAAGTGCCGCACACGGTATTGTTGTCGTCGCGGATCACCATGTAGTGCGGCTCGAGCGCGTCGTAGCCATCGATTTCCATGCCATCCAGAACCGGCACTTCCCAACCCATGCGGTCCTTGAAGACTTTGGCGCGCAACACGTGCAGATCGCGCAGGTCG
>DASVTJ010000082.1:0-2927 GCA_036387635.1 Duganella sp. | reverse complement strand
GAAATCTGGGACATGCTGGCGCCGTGAAAGCCACTGCGCGCGAAGCACACAGCCGCCGCCTCCAACACCTGGTTGCGCCGGTTCTGCGCACGTTCAGGGTCGGTGCGTCGTTTTGCGGGGGTAGTCATGTCGGTCCTCGGGTCTCTCTCTATGCCTGGGGGCGGAACTGTGGCGAAACCGGCCGGATTTGTCAATCAACCCTTGGGCCGGAACAAGCAATGCGCGAACGCGCGGCCGCGCGGCCAAGCTGTATAAGCCGCGCGCCGCCGTCCGCCTGCGCCATGTTAGCCGCGTGGCGGATTGCCTTGTTGCGCAACCTCAGGTTGCCAGCCGCCGCCGAGCACCTTGTACAAGGTGACGGCGTTGCTGGTCTGGCTCAGACGCGTGCTGATCAAACCCTGCTGGGCCGAATAGAGCGCGCGCTGCGACACCAGCGCGTTCAGATACGTGTCGGCGCCCTTGCGATAGCGCGCCTCGTTGATCTTGAAGCTCTTCTCGGCCGCGTCCACCAGCGCCTGCTGCGACGCCAGGCGCTCGTCGATGGTGCCGCGCAGGGCCAGCGCGTCGGCCACTTCGCGGAACGCGACCTGGATCGCCTTCTCGTACTGCGCCACGTAGATGTCGCGGTCGGTCCTGGCGATCGACAGGTTGGCGCGATTGAAGCCGCCGTCGAAGATCGGCAGATTGATCTGCGGCGCGAAACTCCACGTGCCCGAGCCGGACTTGAACAAGCCGGACAAGGTGCGGCTGGCGCTGCCGCCCGACGCCGTCAGCGAGATGCTGGGGAAGAAAGCGGCGCGCGCCACGCCGATGTTGGCGTTGGCGGCGCGCAGCGTGCGTTCGGCCTGCTGCACGTCCGGACGGTTGCGCAGCAGGTCCGACGGCAGGCCGGATGGAATCGCCGCCAGCTGCGTGACCGGATTGAGCTCGTCGCTCGGCAGCAGCTCGGCCGGCACGGCGCCGCCCACCAGCAACGTCAGCGCGTTCTGGTCCAGCGCCACTTGCGCGGTGTACGTGGCAACGTCGTTGCGGGCCGCCTGCACGCTGGTCTCGGCGTCGTACTTGTCGATGCCGGCGGTGACGCCGGCCTCGAAGCGCTTGCGGCTCAGCTCATAGGTGATCTGCTGGCTATTGAGCGTTTCCGCCGCCAGCTTCAGGCGCTCCTGGTCGGCCGTCAACGTCAGGTAGGCGTTGGCCACTTCGGCCACCAGACTGATTTGCTGCGTGCGGCGCGCCTCCTCGGTGCCGAGGTAGAGTTGCAGGCCGGCCTCGGAGGCGTTGCGCATTTTGCCGAAGAAGTCCAGCTCATACGCCGGCATCACCAGCCCGCCGCTGTACTGGCGCGTGGTGAACGGCTCGCCCGTGGTCGACAGGTTGCGCGGCGTGCGCGTGGCACTCTGGCTGACGTTGGCGTTCAGCTGCGGCAGCAGCGCGGCCGACTGGATGTCGTACTCGGCGCGCGCGCGTTCGATGTTGAGCGCCGAGACGCGCAGGTCGCGGTTGTTGGCCAGCGCCAGCTCGATGACCCGGCGCAGCCGGGCGTCCGAGAAGTACTCGCGCCACTGGATTTCCGATACCGGCTTGGCGTCGGCGGCGGCCGGCGGCAAGCCTTTATAGGCCTCGCCGGTCGGCCAGGCCTGGTCGACCGGGGCGGCCGGACGCTCATAGACCGGCGCCAGGCTGCAACCGGCCAGCAGCGCCAGCGCGGCCATGGTGATGGAGGATTTGTTCAGGATGGTCATGATCGTCATGATTAATGCGCCTCCACATGCGAGGTGGGCGCCGGCGGGGTTTCCTTCTTTTTCTTGCTGAAGAAACCGCGCACCAGCACAAAGAACAACGGTACGAAGAAGATACCGAGGAAAGTGGCCGACAGCATCCCGCCCAGCACGCCGATGCCGATGGCGTTCTGGCTGCCGGAGCCGGCGCCGCTGCTGATGGCCAGCGGCAGCACGCCCAGGCCGAAAGCGATCGACGTCATCAAAATCGGACGCAGACGCTGACGCACGGCCTGCAACGTCGCCTCTTTCAGCTCGATGCCCTGCTCCTGCAGGTCCTTGGCGAATTCGACGATCAGAATCGCGTTCTTCGCCGCCAGACCGACCACGGTCAGCAGGCCCACCTGGAAGTAGACGTCGTTCGACAGTTTGAAGACGAACGTCGCCAGCACGGTACCGACCACGCCCAGCGGCACGATCAGCAGCACCGAGAACGGAATCGACCAGCTTTCATACAGCGCCGCCAGGCACAGGAACACGATCAGGATCGAGATCGCATACAGCTGCGTGGTTTGCGAACCGGAGTCGCGCTCCTCGACCGACAGGCCGCTCCATTCGAAGCCGACGCCCGGCGGTAGCTTGGCCGCCAGCTTTTCGATTTCGGCCATCGCCGCGCCGGAACTCTGGCCCGGCGCCGGGGCGCCCAGGATCTGGCTCGACGACAGACCGTTGTAGCGTTCCAGTCGTGGCGAGGCGTAGATCCACTCGCCGGTCGAGAAGGCGGAGAACGGCACCATGTCGCCATTGGCGTTACGGACGAACCACTTCTTCAGGTCTTCCGGCACCATGCGCGATTCGGCCTGGCCTTGCAGGTACACCTTCTTGACGCGGCCGCGGTCCACGAAGTCGTTCACATAAGCGCTACCCCAGGCGTTGCTGAGCACCTGGTTGACGTTTTGGACGGTCAAGCCGAGGGCGATCGCCTTTTGCTGGTCGACCGTGATCTTGTACTGCGGCGTGTCTTCCTGGCCGTTCGGACGCACGCCGACCAGCACCTTGCTTTGCGAAGCCATGCCCAGCATCTGGTTACGCGCGGCCATCAGCGCGTTGTGGCCGACGCCGCCCGTGTCCTGCAGCTGCAAGTCGAAACCGGAAGCGTTACCCAGTTCCAGCACCGCCGGCGGGGCGAAGGCGAACACCATCGCGTCC
>DASVTJ010000081.1:0-6256 GCA_036387635.1 Duganella sp. | reverse complement strand
CTTGGTGGCCCGGGGCGGAATCGAACCACCGACACAAGGATTTTCAATCCTCTGCTCTACCAACTGAGCTACCAGGCCAAGGCGCGCTATTGTAGCAGTCCTGTTTAATTTCGCCAAGCCCCCCCGCCAGCGCCCCCACATACCGCCCCAGCGCGTCGTCCAACGTCGGCATCAACTGGCCCCGTTCGCTGCCCAGCGCGCTGAACAACGGGTGCGCCGCGCCCATGTCCAGCGCCGTGGCCGGGCGCGCCGCTAAGCGCTCGGTCGACACGCCCGCCACGCCCGCCGCCCGCCGCGCCAGGTCGGCCCAGCTCAGCGCGGTGCCGCTGCTCAGGTGCCAGATCCCGCACTCGCCATCGATCAGCAAATCGAGGCAGGTGTCGACCAGATCGGGCACATACGTCGGCGAAACGATCAGGTCGCTCGCGGCGGTGAACGGCTGGCCCGCAGCCAGCGTGCGCAGCGCGCGGGTGACGAAGTTGTGCTTGTCCCACGGGCCGAAGAAGGCGCTGGTGCGCACCATCAGCGCGCGCGGGTGGACCGCCAGCACCCGTTGCTCGGCCTCGGCCTTGCTCTGGCCGTAGACGTTGAGCGGCGCCACCGGGTCGCTTTCCAGATACGGGCTGCCCTTGCTGCCGTCAAACACCAAGTCGCTGGAAAAGCTCAGCAGCTCGATCGCGTGGCGGGCGCAGGCGGCCGCCAGGATCACCGGGCCTTGCGCGTTCTCGCGCAGGCAGCGGTCGGCGTCCTGCTCGGCCAGTTGCACGCGCACATAGCCGCCGGCGTTGACGATGGCCCAGGGCCGGTAGCGGCGGATGGCGGCGTCCACCGAGGCGGGGTCGGCGATGTCCATTTCCTGCCGCGTGAGCACGTGGCAGGCCAGGTGGCGCTCGGCGCAGATGCGGGCGAAGGCGCCGCCCAACGTGCCGCTGGCGCCGCTGATCAGGATCGGTTGCGCCGGCGAGCACGGCGTGGCGAGTTCCTGCGCCACCGCCGGGCCGAACGGCATGGGTGGACACTGCAAGCGTTCCGGCCGGCGCCACCAGCCCAGCCCCTGTAGCACCGGGCTCGACGGCGCGCGGTCGGTCGCCAGTTCGCGCATCAGCGTCGCCACCGCGGTCGGGCGCGGTTCCGGACCGCGCAGGTCGTAGGCGCCGTTTTCGTAATAGCCTTTGCGCTCGGTGACCAGGGAGTTCCAGTCGTAGGCGCCGAGCAGCGACCACACCGTGACGGCGCGCATGTCCACGCCTTCTTGCCGTACCTGTTGCGCGGCCTGCCAGATCTCCCATAGCCAGCGCAACTGGTCTTCGCGGTTGGCGTCGATGTGCGCCTCGGTCACGGCCAGCGGCAGGCCGTAGCGCTCCCACGCCTCGTGCAGCAGCGGGCCGATGCCCGGGCGCGGCGTCTCCAGCGCGCGCGCGGCGACGACGTCGGCGTAGCCGTCGGCGCCGACGTCGGCCGGCGCGTAGTGTTCGGCACGGTGGTCGAGCCAGCGCTCGCTGGTGATGTAGTAGTTGATGCCGATGACGTCCGGCGGACACGGGTTGTCGCGGAACCAGCGCAGTTCGTCCTCGGAGGCGCCGCTTTTGCGCAGGTAGCTCCACAACGCGTGATCGGGGCCGACCATGCCGCACAGCAGGTCCCACGCCAGCCAGCGGCGGTCGTTGTAGAACTCCGCCTGCCATGCCATTTCCGGCGTGCTGTAGGTTTTGCCCAGGTCGTCCGTTTGCACCAGCTTGGCGCGCGGATTGACGGCGCGGATCGCCTGCATCGACAACACCACGCCCTTGCACTGGTTGAGCAGCGCGCGCACAAAGCTGCGGTCGCTGCGCTCGTGCGGATACCAGATGCCGTACAGGGCGCAAAAGCGCGCCGTCGTGCACGGTTCGTTGACCGGCGTGTAGTGTTCCACCCACGGATAGCGGGCGGCGACAGCGCCGGCGTAGGCAGCCAGTTTTTCGGGGAAGGCGTGGTCGAGCAGGCTGGTATCGAGCGGACCGCTGCCGTGGTGGACCAGGCCGACGATCGGGTCGATGCCGAGACTGCGCAGTGCCGGCAGGCGCTCGTCCGGCCAGGACCAGTCGGCGGTTTCAAGGCCGTCGGGGGCGACCAGTTCCCACAGCACCGGATAGCGCAGGGCGGCGATGCCGAGCGACGCGAAGCGGTCCAGGTCGCTAATGCGTTCGGCGTGGCCGTTCTGGTCCATCTGGCTGAAGTAGCTGTCGCGCACCCGGTTGACGGTGGCTTCGAGTCCGCCCCATAGCGCCATCGGCGCTGGTTGGTACATGTCTTTCGTCGTGATCATGGGGTCGCTAAGTAGTCGAACTGACAACCAGTATGACCAAGAATATCCCATACCGGCGCAGCCTTGAACGGAGGATACTTTACTTGACACTAATAATGTACCCGGTATAAATTCAACCGCCTATGCAGGCAGCTTGCAGGCACTTTGCAAGCCACGTTGCGATTCACTTTCAAGGGAGCGGTATGGGACGAGCGGCATGGTTGGCGGCGGGGTTGACGGTGGGGTTGGCAACCGGGTTGGCACATTCGACGGCGATGGGCGCGCCGCGCGGCGCCGGACCGACGCCGGTGCAAAAACAGCTGCGCGCGATCTATCAGGAGCTGGTCGAGACCAACACCACCGACTCGGCCGGCTCGTGCACCGTGGCCGTGACGAAGATGGCGCAACACCTGAAAGCGGCCGGTTACCAGGACGGCGACCTGCATATCGTGGTGCCGCCCGGCGGCCCGGCCAAGGGCAACCTGGTGGCGCGGCTGAAGGGCGACGGCAGCGCCAAGCCGTTGCTGTTGCTGGCCCACGTCGACGTGGTCGAAGCCAAGCGCGAGGACTGGGTCCGCGATCCGTTCAAGCTGATCGAGGAGGACGGCGTGTTCTACGCGCGCGGCGCCACCGACGACAAGGCGATGGCGGCGGCGTTCGTCGCCAATATGATCCGCTACAAACAGGAGCAACAGGATCGACAGAAGCGGCCGGCCCTCAAGCGCGATCTGGTGCTGGCGCTGACCTGCGACGAGGAGCTGGTGCCGAGCAAATTCGACGGCGTTGAGTACCTGCTCAAGAACCACCGGCCGCTGATCGAGGCCGAGCTGGCGCTGAACGAAGGCGGCTCCGGTTTGCTGGACAAGGACGGCAAGCCGGTGCGTCACGGCATCCAGGCCGGCGAGAAGGTGTATCAGAGCTTTCAGCTGGAGGTCACCCACTCGGGCGGCCACAGTTCGACGCCGTATCGCGACAACGCCATCTACCACCTGGCCGACGGCCTGTCGCGGCTGGGCAAGTTTTCATTCCCGTTCAAGCTGTCGCCGGTCACGCGCGCTTTTTATGAGCGCATGGCGAAGATCGAGCAAGGGCAGATGGCCGCCGACATGCGGGCGATCCTGAAAGAGCCGCCCGACCAGGCCGCGCTGGAGCGCCTTTACGCGGTCCATCCGGTGCACAACGCCACCGTGCGCACCACTTGCGTGGCGACCAAAGTCGATGCCGGCCACGCCGACAACGCCTTGCCGCAGCGCGCCCGCGCCACCGTCAATTGCCGCATCCTGCCGGGCGAGCCGGTCGACGAGGTGCAGGCGACCTTGCAGCGCGTGCTGGCCGACGACCAGATCAAGATCACCCGCATTGGCGACGGCGTGATCAGCCCGATGCCGCCGCTGACGCCGGGGCTGATGAAGGCCGTGGAGGAGATCAGCGACGAAATGTGGCCCGGCGTGCCGGTGATTCCGACGCTGTCGACCGGCGGCACCGACGGCCGCTTCCTCAACAACGCCGGCATCTGGACCTATGGCATCAGCGGCATGTTCCACGGGCCGGAGGGCTCCGGCGCGCATGGCCTTGATGAGCACATCCGCGTCAAGTCGCTGTACGACGGCCAGGAATACCTGTACCGACTGGCCAAGCGGCTGGCCACCGAATAGCGCGCTTAAAGGTGCCAGGCGCTGACGGCCTGGTGGCTTAGCGCTTGACGGCTTAGCGGCTTGCCGGCTTAGAGGCTGACGGTGATACTGCGGAATTTGCGCTGCTCCGGCGGCGCCTCCTTGCAGACGGTGCCGCCGATCTTTTCGTCGCCGTCGTCGCTCAGAAGCTGGAACGACTTGCCGTCGCCCAGCGCGAACAAGCCCTCGGGCCGCAAGCCTTTGCCCAGGCTGGTGGCCAGCGCGGTCGGCACGGCGTCGGTCGCCGGCGACCACTTGTACAGCTTGAACACGCCTTCGGAATCCTGTGGCCCGGCCACGATCAGATAGCCGTGCAGCTTGTCGGCGTAGTCGATGCTGCGCACGCCCAGGCCGCCGAGCGGCAATTCGATGGCCGGCCCGAACACCGGCGCCTTGGCGGCCTTGGCCGCCTTGCCGTCGTCGATCGCCAGCACCTCGTTTGGATTTTTCAGCGTCAGCAGCAGGGCCTTGCCGTTGACCACGGGGCTGCGCAGGCCGATCAGCAAATGACCTTCCGGCGTCGCCGCCAGGCCCTCGATATTCAGGCCGCCGGCGTCCTCGGGCGAGATTTGCGCCGCCTCGTGCAGCCGGTATTTTTCAAACGGCGCGTGGTTGGCGATGGCGCCGAGCAGGCCGGTGTACGGCGTGCCGGCCAGGGTCAGCGTCACCTCGTCGCCATTGCCGACGATATCGGTTGCGAAGAGCTGGCGCCGTTCCGGCCGCGCGCGCGCCTTTTTGTTGGTGCCGTGCGAGGCGATCCAGTAAATGCGGCGGCCGATGTGTGCCGCGCCTTCGATGTCGGCCTCGCGCAGCTTCTCGCCGGGGATGCGCAGCAGCGCCGACATGTCGTACGTCTGCACCGGCGCGCCGGAGCGGTCGCTGCGATACAGGCGCAGGATGTTGTCCTCGTCGTTGGCGACGACGAAATGGTGCTCGCCGACGGCGATGCCGGCCGAGGCGTCGCACATGCCGTAGTGTTCCAGCGGCGCCCTGGCGGACGCGCCGGGCAGGGCCAGCATGCCGGCGAGCACGCAGGCGGCTTTTTTGGTATTGTCCATCTTGATCTCCTGAGGGACGGCATCGGGCGCGGCGAAAAGCTCGGCGGCCCCGCCATATTTGCTATGCTAGCGTCTTTCCGCGTTCCGGCGCCACAGCGCTGGCGGCGGCGTTTATTTACGGAGCAGCCGATATGGTCTCGTTACAAGAGCAGTTTTTGAAAGCCGGCCTGGTCGACAAGACCAAGGTCAAACTGGCCAACCAGGAAAAGAGCAAGCAAAAGAAGGTGGAACGGCGTACCGGCGAGCAGTCGGTCGACGAGGCGCGCATCGCCGCGCAGGAAATGCAGCGCAAGAACGCCGAACGCGCGCGCGAGCTCAATGCCCAGCGCGACGCGGCCGCCAACCAGAAGGCCATCGTGGCGCAGATCGCGCAGATGGTGCGGCAGAACCGCCAGGACAAGGGCAAGGGCGACATCCCCTACAACTTCACGCACGGCACCAAGATCGAGCGCATCTTCGTCTCGCCGGCGGTGCGCGAGCATCTGGTCGCGGGCCGGCTGGTGATCGTGGTGATGAACGGCACGGTGGAACTGGTGCCGCGCATCATCGCCGACAAGATCGCCGAGCGCGACGCCTCGCTGGTGGTGCGCGTCAACAAGGCCAGTACCCAGGTCGACGAGGACGATCCGTACGCCGCGTTCCAGATTCCCGACGACCTGATGTGGTAAAAAAGTTTATTTCAGCGTGCGTTCGAACAGCTGGTAGATGCGGCGGTATTGGTCGTACCAGCTTTCCGGATGCACGTAGGCGTGCCGCTCCAGCGGATACGACGCCAGCTCCCAGTTGTCCTTCTTTAGTTCGATGAAGCGCTGCGCCATGCGCACCGAGTCCTGGTAGAACACGTTGTCGTCGACCATGCCGTGCGCGATCAGCAGGTGGCCCTTGAGCTTGTCGGCGTATTCGATCGGCGACGACACCTTGTACCCCTCCGGGTCCAGCTCCGGCGTGTTGAGGATGTTGGCGGTGTACTCGTGGTTATACGTGGTCCAGTCGGTGACGGGACGCAGCGCGGCGCCGGCCTTGAACTGGTCCGGCGCGCGCAACAGCGCCATGAAGGTCATGAAGCCGCCGTAGCTGCCGCCGTAGATGCCGACGTTCCGCGCGTCGCCCTGGTGGTTGGCCACCATCCAGTTCACGCCGTCGATGTAGTCCTCCAGCTCCGGGTGTCCCATCTGGCGGTAGATCGCGGTGCGCCAGTTGCGGCCGTAGCCGAGCGAGGCGCGGTAATCCATGTCCAGCAC
>DASVTJ010000080.1:0-3521 GCA_036387635.1 Duganella sp. | reverse complement strand
CGTAGCAGCGCCACGTCAGACGACCGTCGTGTATCCCCCGCCGTCGCAGGCCGGGGTAGAAGGTCAGATTGAATATGGAGTGAGTGGTGGTCGGCTACGGTAGAGGTGAGATTGGCTAAACCTTTGAATTATAGCCAAATCTCACCTGCTTGGCAATGGAAGGCCGGCCAAATCGTGGCAAAAAAAATCGCCCGTTGCAGGCGATTTCTTTTCCTTGCCAAATCGGCATGTAACAATTCAACGTTAGTTCAGCGCGGCTATGCCGGCCTTGGCCACTTGCGCGTCTTCCGCCGATTTGACGCCGGAAACACCGACGGCGCCGATGATGTGGCCGTCAACGATGATCGGCACGCCGCCTTCGAGCATGCCGTCGGTCTGCGGTGCCGGCGCGCTCAGGAACGACACGCGGCCGTTGTTGATCATGTCTTCGTAGATCTTCGATTCGCGGCGGCCCAGCGCCGACACGCGCGCCTTGGCCGGCGCGATGTGCGACGACAGCGGCGCGGCGCCGTCCTGGCGTTGCAGCCACAGCAGATGGCCGCCGTCGTCGACGATGGCGATGACCACGGCCCATTTGTTGGCGACAGCCTCGGCTTCAGCGGCGGCGGCGATTTTCTTGACGTCGACAAGCGACAGATACGGTTTGGTTTGCATAAGACTTCCTTGTTATTGGAGCGGCCATTGTATAGCCTGCACGGTAACAAACCTACTGCCCGGCCTACTGCTTGCGCTTGGCTTCCAGTTTTTGCTTGATCTGCGCCATCACCAGCGACGCCGCCTGCTCGCCGGCCAGGATCGCCTGGTTGCGGCCGGCGAAGTCGTTGCCGGCCATCTTGCCCAGGCTCGGCGCGATGACGATGTCGGCGTCCTTCAATTCGTACTGGTTGATGCGCTGCCCCATGATGCTGAAGGTCTGCATGATCACGTCGACCGAGCTGACGGTGGCCTGCACGTCGGCCTGCGTCGAAATGTTGACGGCGATGACGAAGTCGGCGCCCATGTCGCGCGCGAAGCGCACCGGCACAGGCGCGACCAGGCCGCCGTCGACGTACGAGCGGCCGCTGATCGTCACCGGCTGGAACACGCCCGGCACCGCCGACGACGCGCGCACCGCCATGCCGGTGTTCCCGCGCTGGAACAAGATCGGCTGGCCGGTTTTCAGATCGGTCGCCACCGCGCCGAACGACACCTTCAATTTTTCCATCGGCTGGTTGTTGACCGCCTTGTTGACGTAGGCTTGCAGCGCCTCCCCTTTCAACACCCCGGTGCTTTTGCCGAACAGCGGCATGGCCCAGTCGGAGATCGCCGCTTCGTCCATGTCGAACGCGATTTTTTGCAGCTGGAAGCCGGTGTTCCCGGCGGCATACAAGGCGCCGACCACGCTGCCGGCGCTGGTGCCGACCACCAGGTCCGGGTAAATGCCCTGCGCCTCGAGCGCCTTGATCACGCCGATGTGGGCGAAGCCGCGCGCGGCGCCGCCGCCCAGCGCCAGCCCGATCTTGATTTTGCGCGGGGGCAGCGGCTGCGGCATGGAGACCGCTTGCGACGACGTCTCGTTGACCGGCGCGGTTTTGCAGCCGATGATGGCGGTTGCGGCGAAGGTGGCTAAAGCGGCAATGGTCAGACGGCGTGATTGCATGGATTGGTCGTTGGCGTAGTTGCTAATTTATGGCTGATTTGTGGCTGATTTGGCGCAGCAGATTGTAACTGAATCGGACCCCGCGCCGCCAAACACGCACATATTTGAGCGAAAGGCGCGGCCCGATTGCCGGATAATCGCGCTACCCTCGTTTTGCAAGGCACATTATGATCCGCATCCTCGCTGTCGCCCTCCTGTGCATCCCGGCCTGCGCGCCCGGTGTTTTACACGCGGCGCCCGACCAACGCGATCAGTGCGAACAGCGCGAACACGATCGACGACAAGACCTGTCCGGCGAGTGGCGCTTCGCCATGGACCGCGACGACGAGGGCGTAGGCCAATCCTGGTTCAAACGCAATCTGAAGGACGCCATCGCCCTCCCCGGCATCCTGCAGGCGCAGGGCCATGGCGACGATATCTCCACAAAGACGCCGTGGGTGCTGTCGCTGTACGACAAAAACTGGGATCAGCGCGAAGACTACAAAACCCACACCGCCGCCGGCGACGTCAAAGTGCCGTTCCTGTCGCAGCCGAAGAAGCACTACCTGGGCGCCGCCTGGTACCAGCGCGACGTCGACGTGCCGGCCACGTGGCGCGGCAAACGCATCGCCTTGTTCCTCGAACGTCCGCACTGGGGATCGACATTGTGGATCGACGAGCGCCGGGTTGGCGGCAATCTCAGTCTGGTGGCCGAACATGAGTACGACCTTGGCCTGCTAGCGCCGGGCAAACACCGCATCTCGGTCCGCGTCGACAACCGCATGTTGATGGCCTACCGGCCCGACGCCCACAGCATTTCCGATTCGCTCGGCATGAGCTGGAACGGCATCGTCGGCAAAATGGAACTGCGCGCCACTTCGCCGGTGTGGCTGGACGACGCGCAGGTGTACCCAGACGTGAAGAACAAAACGGCGCTGGTGAAAATCAGGATCGGCAATATCGGCGGCCGCGCCGGCGCTGGTACGGTGACGGCCAACGGCGTGGCGCACAAGGTCAAGTGGGCGGCGTGGGGCGGCAGCGCCGAAATCAACGTGCGTTTCCCGGCCAACGCGCAAACGTGGGACGAATTCCACCCCGTGCTGCAGAAAATCCGCCTGCGGCTGCAAGGCGCCACCGCCGATGCCGGTGCCGACGACGCGCGCGACGTCAGCTTCGGCTTCGCGCAGATCTCCGCCAAGGGCAACCAGTTCATGCTCAACGGACGCCCGCTGTTTTTGCGCGGCACTCATCACGGCGGCGACTTTCCGCTGACCGGCTATCCGCCGACCGACGTCGCCTACTGGCGCAAGATCATCCAGATCAACAAGGACTGGGGTATCAACCATATTCGCTTCCACTCCTTCTGCCCGCCCGAGGCGGCGTTCCAGGCCGCCGATGAACTGGGCGTGTACCTGCAACCGGAACCGGGCATGTGGAACGAAGTCTCGCCCGGCACCGCGATGGACCAGATGCTGTACCAGGAGACCGAGCGCATGATCAAAGCCTACGGCAACCACCCGTCCTTCATCTTGCTCAGCCCCGCCAACGAACCGAAAGGCCGCTGGAAGGAAGCCTTCGACGCCTGGATCGCGCACTACCGCAAGGCCGATCCGCGCCGGCTGTACTCCAATGGCACCGGCCACACCGAAAAGGAGGTGCCGGGCCTGGCCGAAGGCACCGACTTCCTGTCGATGCAGCGCATCGGCCCCAAGCCGCTGCGCGGCGACAAAGGCTGGTTCGGCCGCGACTACGGCGCCTCGCTGGAAGGCGTCAACGTGCCGGTGGTGTCGCACGAGACGGGCCAGTGGGCGGCCTATCCCGACTACGACATCATCCGCAAATTCCGCGGTTATCTGCGGCCTGGGAACTACGAAATCTTCCGCGATTCGCTGGCGCGCCACGG
>DASVTJ010000079.1:0-2632 GCA_036387635.1 Duganella sp. | reverse complement strand
CATCGACGTACCGCCGTATTTGTGCACGATTAAAGCCATAACAGTGAGGTTTCCGCTCAAATAAAGGTAAATGGAACCCTTAACTCTACATGCCGCAGTGCAAAATAACAAGTCAAAAAGCTCATAAAGTCATACCGTATCAGCATATCTACATACAAAATTCGGCAAATCAAGCCAAAATTTTATGCCGCTTGCCAACGCAAGACGATCCGTCCGGCGCCGTCGCCGAGCTGGTTGCAATCCATGCCGATGCCGGCGGCAAACAGCATCTGCTTGCCCGCGCGCACCAGCGGCAATCTACCGCGCTCCCAGGCCGGAATGCCCAGCGCCTGGTAGTGGTACTTCAGGCCGCGCGTCGGCCGGTTGTGCGCCGGCTTGAGGCGCTCGCCGCCCTTGCGAAATTCGATCACCAGCGCCTGCGCGCGCAGCCATTGCGGATCGAGGCCGAGCCCGCCGCCCTCTTCCACCACATCGATATACAGCACGCCGCCGTAGGCCGGAAACGCCATTTCGGCTTCACCGTTCCAGACGAACGAGGTGCCCGGCTCCTGATCGAACTCGTCCTCGCGCGTGCCCTCCAGGTCGGCCAGCTTGGGCGTCAAGTGCAGGCGGTCGCGGTGGCGCCTGACGTGGCAATCGGGATGCGTGACCAGCAGTTGCGCGCCGTCGCGCGCTTCGAGCAGTTGCGTCAGCATTTCGGACAGCCAGGCCGCGCTGGGCATGCGCAGGTTGCGCGTGCCGAACCAGTAGCGCAGCAGGTTGTAGCTGCGGTCGGTGCTGAGCGTGCGCAGCTTGGCGATCTCAATGCAATCGCCGTCCAGGCACAGCGCCAAATCCTGTTGCGCCAATTCGGTCAGCAAGCGCTGCGCCGATTGCGCGTGCTGGGCGCTGCGGGCGAAGCGTTCCTGGAAGCCGGGGAAGGCTTCGGCCAGCGCCGGCATGACCTTGTGGCGCAGGGCGTTGCGGGCGAAGCGCGGATTGTCGTTCGATTCGTCGTTGACGTAGGAGATGCCGTGCTCGGCCACGTAGGCGGCCAGCTGCTTGCGCGACGCCGGCAGCAGCGGCCGTACCATCACCAGGTCGGGATTGGCCAGCAGTTCCGGCGCGGCGTTGGCGGCGTCCATGCCGGACAGGCCAGCGGTGCCGGAGCCGCGCAGCAATTGCAACAGCACGGTCTCGGCCTGGTCGTCCTGGTGGTGGGCGGTGAACAGCAAGTTGACGCCGTGCTCGCGGCACAGCGCGCCCAGGGCGGCGTAGCGCGATTTGCGGGCCGCTTCCTCGGTGCCGGTCTTTTCCTTGCGCACCAGCTCGACGCGGCGCGCTTGGAACGTGACGCCAGGTGACGTGACGCCGAGCGCTGCGCAGGCTTGCTGGCAATGCGCCAGCCAGGCGTCGGCGTTGTCGCTGAGGCCGTGGTGGATGTGGAAGGCGTACAAGGCGACGCCGCGCGCTTGTGCGTAGGCATGGGCCAGGTGCAGCAGCGCGGACGAGTCCAGGCCGCCGCTGAGGGCGATGGCGACGCGTCCGCCCTCGCCTGCGCCTGCGTCGTTACCCTGGCCTTCGCTTGCGTCGGGCGCGGTGCCCACGCGTTGCAGCGCGGCGTCGGCGGCTTGTTCGAAAATCGAGGACAGGGTCGGGATTTGCTGCTTCTTCAATTGCTGCTCCAAATGCAAAACCGGGAGCAGCGCTCCCGGTCGGTGTTGATGCCAAATCAGCCAACGGCGTGGATCACTCCTGCGGCGTGGTTTCCTTGAACTTGCCGTAGCTCATCAGCTTTTCGTGGCGCGCTTCGAGCAGGTCCTTGGTCTTCATGCCGTGGAACTGGCGCAGCGAGTCGGCCAGCGCGCGCTTGAGCAACGTGGCCATCTGCTTCGGATCGCGGTGGGCGCCGCCCAGCGGCTCGGAGACGATCTTGTCGATCAGGCCCATGGCCTTCAGGCGGTGCGCGGTCAGGCCCAGCGCTTCGGCGGCGTCGGCGGCCCGCTCGGAGGTCTTCCACAAGATCGACGCGCAACCTTCCGGCGAGATCACCGAGTAGGTCGAGTATTGCAGCATCAGCACGGCGTCGCCGACGGCGATCGCCAGCGCGCCGCCGGAACCGCCTTCGCCGATGATGGTGGCGATCAGCGGCACTTTGAGCTCGGCCATCACGTACAGGTTGTGGCCGATCGCCTCGGACTGGCCGCGCTCTTCGGCGTCGATGCCGGGGAAGGCGCCGGGCGTGTCGACGAAGGTGAAGATCGGGATGCCGAATTTTTCGGCCAGCTTCATCAGGCGCATGGCCTTGCGGTAGCCTTCGGGTTTCGGCATGCCGAAGTTGCGCAGCGCGCGTTCCTTGGTGTCGCGGCCTTTTTGGTGGCCGATCACCATGCAGGCCTGGCCGTTGAAGCGGGCCAGGCCGCCCACGACCGACAAGTCGTCGGCGTAGGTGCGGTCGCCATGCAGTTCGTGGAAGTCGGTGAAGATTTCATTCACATAGTCCATCGTATAGGGACGCTGTGGATGACGCGCGATCTGCGCGACCTGCCAAGGGGTCAGCTTTGCGTAGATGTCCTTGGTCAGTTGCTGGCTCTTCTTGGCCAGGCGGTCGATCTCCTCTGAGATATCGACAGCCGAATCATCCTGGACGAAT
>DASVTJ010000078.1:0-2564 GCA_036387635.1 Duganella sp. | reverse complement strand
TCGATGCGCTTCGGCTCGGCGTAGACGCCGGTGCGTCCGCCCAGCGTGCGCGCTTCCAGTTCGCCGATGCCGATCGCCAGCAAATACGAGGGAATCGGCTGCGGCATGCTGAACTTCCAGCCGCCCTTGCCCGTCGCCCTGGGATCGTTATCGGCGCTCATGACGACGCGCAGGCCTTCCGGCGCCTCGATGCGCGCGGTATAGGTGAAGCGTACCGAGGGCGTGTCCTGCACCGGCGCCCAGGAGCGCGCATTGATCGTCTCGGACTGGCTGAACATGAAGGGGCGCTTGCCGGAAAGGGTCTGCGCGGGCGTCAGCCACTGCAGGGCGCTGGCGGTGGGCGCGGTGCGATAGAAGATGCGCACCTGCGGCGCCTGCTGCGGCAAGTCGATGTGCAGGGCCTGGCCCTTCTCTTCATCGAATTTGTCGAGGCTGTATTTGACAGGGGACCAGCGGCCGCGCGCATCGATCGCTTCGATCCTCGAGATGGTCAGCTCGCGCGTGTCGAGGTCGAGGCGGCGCGCCTTTTTATCGAGCCAGTCGAGCGTCAGGACGGCGTGGCCGGCCAGCGTCTTCTTCGTGAAGTCGGCTTTTAAATCGAGGTGCAGGGCGCGCGTTTTCACCTGATCGGTGTTCGCGTAGCTGAGCGGGTCGAGGGCATAAGCGGCGGCGCCGTGCAGGCCGAGGATGGCGCAGGCGGTGGCGCGCAGGAGGGAGCGGGTGGTCATGGTTCGATGAATGGCTGAGCGGAGAGGCGCGAGCAGGATAGCACGCTGGCGGTGAGGGGGAAAGCGCCGCCTGGCGCGGGCACCAGGCGCGTATTGACACTGCGGACGCACTGGCCGGGGGCGACTCTGCTATGATCCGCGCTTTGCCCGCGCTTCTTCATGGATGCCTTTCTTGTCGCCACCGGCATCGTCGCCCTCGCTGAAATCGGCGACAAGACGCAGCTCCTCGCCTTTCTGCTGGCTGCACGCTTTCGCCGCCCGCTGCCGATCATCCTCGGCATCTTCATCGCCACCCTGCTGAACCACGCCTTTGCCGCCGCCGTCGGCGCGCTCGTGAGCGAACTGCTCGGCCCGACCGTGATGCGCTGGGTGCTCGGCCTGTCTTTCCTCGCCATGGCGATCTGGACCATGATCCCGGACCACATCGACGAAGCCGAAGCCTCGCTCGCCAAACTCGGCGTGTTCATGACCACCCTGCTCGCCTTTTTCCTGGCCGAGATGGGCGACAAGACGCAAGTCGCGACCGTGGCGCTGGCGGCGCGTTATACCGACATCGCGCCGGTGGTGGCGGGGACCACGCTGGGGATGATGATTGCGAACGTGCCGGCGGTGCTGTTCGGGGAGCGGATCGCGAACCGGATTCCGCTCGCGCTGGTGCACGGGGTGGCCGCGGTGATTTTCATGGGGCTGGGGATGGCGACGCTGATGGGTGCGGGAGCGCGGCTCGGGTTTTAATTCTTGATCGAGTGTGCGACCGTGCGCTGAACGCGTGGGCGGGGGACCCGCCCACCCTACGATCCATCGTCGCCGCAGACGATCGTCGCATCCACTTGCGGTCGCGTAACGTAGGGGTTTTTGAGGCCAGTGGCCTCAAAAACGGGTTCACCGGGCACTCCGTGCCCACGCGTTACGGGCGTCGCCATCGCCGTTGGCAGCGGAATGGACGTGTGTACCGCGTGGGCGCGGGGCGCCCACCCTACGACAAGTTGCAACCGACGGTTATCTCCAGCGCGTCACCCACTGATCGTAAAACCCCAGATCGCGCGGCACCGCCCCGGGAATCGCGCAAATCGCGCCGGCGAATTCGTTGGCGCGCGCCAGCGTCAACTCCAGCGGCCAGCCGCGCGTGCGGCCCAGCAGGAAGATGGCGGAGAACGCGTCCCCCGCCCCCACCGTGTCGATCACGAACGGCGGCGCCGGCGTGTCGCGGGTGTCGATCGTGACCCCGCCGGCGCCGAAGTACACGGAACCGCGGTGCCCCAGCGTGACGATCAGCGCCTGCAGCCCGAACATCTGCAGCAGCGCGGCGCAGGCCGAACGCGTTTCGTCAGGGGCCATCGGCGGATCGTTCGGACCGAGCTGGAAATACCAGCCGAACAGGGTCTGCAGCTCGTCTTCGTTGAGTTTGGCGATGTCGGCCGCGTGCAGCGCGTCGGAAACGATGCGCTCGTCGACCTGGCCCTCGCGCAAATTCACATCGAGGAAACGCGTGGCGCCCGTCGCCGGGAGCAGCGCTTTCAGGGTCCCGCGCGAGCGCTCGCCGCGCTGGGCCAGGGTGCCGAAATACAGCATGCCGGCATCGACCGATTTGACGGCGGCCAGCGCCTCTTCGCGGGCGATGTAGTCGTAGGCCTGGTTCGGCACGATGACGAAGCGGTGCCCCCTCACACTGCGCTCGACGATCACGCGGCCGGTTTCCTCGATGGCGTCGCGCTGCAGGCCGGCCTGCGACATCGCGAAGCGCTCGAATTCGGCGCGGATCGTCTCGCCGTTGTGGTCGGCGCCGACGCGGGTGATCATCAGTTGCGGCGCCATGAAGGCGGCCAGGTGGCGCGC
>DASVTJ010000077.1:0-6479 GCA_036387635.1 Duganella sp. | reverse complement strand
CACCATCCTCGACGACGTCGCCCTGATGAGCAAGGTGGCGGCCAAGAAGACCGCCGGCGTGCTCGGCGACGACCTGGCGCTGAACGCGCAGCAAGTGGCCGGCGTGCGCGCCGAGCGCGAATTGCCGGTGGTGTGGGCGGTGGCGGTCGGCTCGCTCAAGAACAAGGCGATCCTGGTGCCGGCGGCGCTGGCCATCAGCGCCTTCCTGCCGGCCGCCATCACGCCGCTGCTGATGATCGGCGGCCTGTACCTGTGCTTCGAGGGCTTCGAAAAGATCGCCCACGGCATCCTGCACAAAGAAGAGGATGCCCGCCACAAGAAGGAGTTGGCCGCCGCGCTCAGCGACCCCAACGCCGACATGGTGGCGATGGAAAAGGACAAGATCAAAGGCGCCGTGCGCACCGACTTCATCCTCTCGGCCGAGATCATCGTCATCGCGCTGGGCACGGTGGCGGCCGAGCCGTTCACCAAGCAGGCGATGGTGGTGGTGAGCATCGCGCTGCTGATGACGGTGGGCGTGTACGGCATCGTCGCCGCGATCGTCAAGATGGATGACGCCGGCCTCTACATGAGCGAGCGCGGCAACGGCGCCGTGCGCCTGCTGGGGCGTGGCTTGCTGGCCGCAGCGCCCATTCTGATGAAGACCCTGTCGGTGGTCGGCACCGCCGCCATGTTCATGGTCGGCGGCGGCATCCTGGTGCACGGCACGCCCGGCACCCACGACATCGTCCACCACGCCACCGAGGTGGTCGCCGCCGTGCCGGCGCTGGGGCCGGTGCTGGGCTTTATCACCCCGAGCGTGATCGACGCCGTCGCCGGCGTGATCGCCGGCGCGCTGGCGCTGGTGGTGTTCACGATCGGTCAGAAAATGTTGCGATCAGTCAAGAAGCCGGCTTGACGCTCCGGTAGGATGGGAGAGCGCGCCAACCGGCCGCCGCTCTCCCAACCCGCTAGGAATACCCATGGCTCAGCCCCAACCCGGTCCCACCCCCGCCTTCGTCGCCGCCTCCTGGATCGCCCTGCTGGCCGGCGCCTCGGCTTTCATGCTCGGCCTGTGGAACGCCGGCATGCAGCTCAACGAAAAAGGCTACTACTTCACCATTTTGATGTACGGCCTGTTCGCCGCCGTCTCGCTGCAGAAATCGGTGCGCGACCGCGCCGAGGGCACGCCCGTCAGCGGCCTGTATTTCAGCCTGTGCTGGGTGTCGGTGCTGCTGACGATGCTGTTGCTGACCGTCGGCCTGGTCAACGCGACGCTGACGCTGAGCGAAAAAGGCTTTTACGCGATGGCTTTCCTGCTGAGCCTGTTTGCGGCGGTGGCGGTGCAAAAGAACGTGCGCGACCTCGGCGCGCTCAAGCAAAAACCCGGCGCCGGCCAGCCGTAAGGGGTGCCGGACCCGGCGCCGGACCCGGGGCCGGACGCGGAGCCGCAAATTTTTCAATTCTTTTTGAACTTTTTTACGTATCATTGCTCCAACCGATTTCGGTCTACGGTTTTTTGGAGCAGACAGGTATGGATATTATTCAGCGGCACTTACACATGGCGCTGGACGCCGCGCGCATGACCATCTGGGATTCGGAAATCACCGATGGCAAAGTGATCGGCAGTACCGTCCACTGGGTCGGCTGGGGGGCGGGATTGCTGGGCTTGCCGCCCGGCGACCTGTCCCAGCCGTTTCCCGCATTTTTGGATTTCGTCCACCCCGCCGACCGCGAGCAACTGCTCAACACCATGCAGGAGGCGGTCGACTGCGGCACGGGCTACGACGTCGAATACCGCGTCGTCTGGGCCGACGGCAGCCACCACTGGCTGGCGGCCAAGGCCCACGTGTTTTGCGACGAGCACGACAACCCGAGCGGCACGCTCGGCGTCGTCTGGGACATCACCGAACGCAAGCGAACCGAGCGGGAAACCGCGCGCGAGCGCGAACTCGCCGCCGTCACGCTGCGCTCGATCAGCGACGGCGTCATCACCACCGACGAGCACGGTAAAACCCAATATCTGAACCGCATCGCCGAACAGCTCACCGGCTGGCGCAACGCCGAGGCGCTCGGCCTCGACATCCACATCACGCTGCCGCTGATCGACGAGACCAACACGGCGCTGGCCGAACACGCGGCGCTGCAATGCCTGCGCCTGCGGCAAACCATCAGCGTGCCGTCACAAAACCAGCTCGTCACGCGCGAGGGGCGCCGCGTCGCCGTGGAGGAATCGGCCGCGCCGATCTGGTCCGACAGCGGCGAGCTGCTCGGCGCGGTCGTGGTGTTCCGCGATGTCAGCCACGAGCGCAAGCTGAGCAAGCAACTGTCGTGGAACGCCAGCCACGACACGCTCACCGGCCTGATCAACCGGCGCGAGTTCGAGGCGCAGATCGCCAACGCGCTGCACAGCGCCAAGCAGGAGGGCCATGTGCACGCGCTGCTCTACATGGACCTGGACCAGTTCAAGATCGTCAACGACACCTGCGGCCACAGCGCCGGCGACCTGCTGCTGCAACTGCTGGCCAAGATGCTGCAAACGGAGATGCGCGACAGCGACATCCTGGCCCGCCTCGGCGGCGACGAGCTCGGCGTGCTGTTGCCGCACTGCCCGCCCGACCAGGCGCTGCTGATGGCCGACGGCATCCGCCAGTCGATCAAGAATTTCCGCTTCGTCCGGGACGACCATACCTTCGAGCTGGGCGTGAGCGTCGGCGTGGTCGAGATCAACCACCACAGCAAGTCGATGAGCGAGCTGCTGATCGCCGCCGACCAGGCCTGCTACCTGGCCAAGGAGCGCGGCCGCAACCGCGTGCATTTATATCAAGAATCGGATTTGCTGCTGGCGCGCCGGCAGGGCGAGATGCAATGGGTATCGCGCCTGAACGAGGCGTTCGAGCACCAGTATTTCCGGCTGTATGCCCAGCCCATCGTCGGCCTGGGCTGCGCCCCCGCCTCGCACGAAGAGGTGCTGATCCGCATCCAACCCGACGGCGGCGAGCTGATCCTGCCCGGCGCCTTCATCCCGGCCGCCGAGCGCTACGACATGATGGCGGCGATCGACCGTTGGGTGATCCGCGCCGTGTGCCGCCACATGCGCGACCGCCAGGACGCGCTCCAGCCCCAGGACCAAGCCCAAGACCAAGGCCCAGCCCAAGCTCAAGGTCCAGCCCAATACTCGGTCAACCTGTCGGGCACCTCGCTCGGCGACGAGAACTTGCACGATTACATCCTGGCGCAGTTCGCCGAGCACAATATCGACCCGACACAGATTTGCTTCGAGATCACCGAGACCGCCGTCATCGCCAACCTGATCAAGGCGCAGGAGTTCATGGTGCGGCTCAAGGCGCTCGGTTGCCGTTTCTCGCTCGACGACTTCGGCAGCGGACTGTCGTCGTTCGCGTACCTGAAGGCGCTGCCGGTTGATTTCCTCAAGATCGACGGCGTGTTCATCCGCGACATCGCCGACAACGCCGTCAACCGCGCGATGGTCAAGGCCATCAACGACGTCGGCCACGTGATGGGCATCTCCACCGTGGCCGAGTATGTCGAAGACGACACGACGCTGGCGGTGGTGCGCGAGCTGGGCGTGGACTATGCGCAGGGCTACGCGGTCGGCCAGTTGCGGCCGCTGACGGTCGGCTGATGGCCCGCCAAGCCGCCAATCCGGGGAATTTTGATCTACATCAATAAATTTTGAGGGGCGACTCCGTACACTGGCTGCATCTATTGTGATAGAGCAACAATTCAGCCGGAGCCCCCGATGCGCAACAACCAACCCGTAAGCAACCGCGAAGTCGACGTCCTGGACGATCAGGCCATCGTGTCCAAGACTGACTTAAACGGCAACATCACCTACGTCAATCCCTACTTCACGCAGATCAGCGGCTACACCGAGGCCGAGCTCATCGGCGCTCCGCAAAACATCCTGCGCCATCCCGACATGCCGGCCGAGGCGTTCGCCGACCTGTGGGGCTCGATCCAGTCCGGCACGCCGTGGACCGGCATCGTCAAGAACCGCTGCAAAAACGGCGACTACTACTGGGTACGCGCCAACATCACGCCGATCCGCGAAAACGGCAAGACCACCGGCTACATGTCGGTGCGCGTCAGAGCCGAGCGCGGCCAGATCGCCATCGCCGAACAGGCCTACCGCGCACTGCGTGGCGGCAGCGGCGGCGGCGGCATCCGCATCAAGAACGGCCAGGTGATCCAGCCCGGTCTCGGCAACGTGCTGGCGCGCCTGAGCCACGTGTCGGTGGGCATGCGCGTGTGGCTCGCCACCAGCGTCGTCAACGTGCTGCAGGTGATCGTCTGCGCGGCCGCGCTGATGAGCGGCGGGGGCGGCCACAGCTACGCGATCTTCGGCGCCACCTTCGTCGGCCTGCTGATCAATGTGTTCCTGTGGTACACGTTGCGCGTGTCGGTGCTGCAACCGCTCGAGCGCGCGTTGCAGGGCGCCCGCGCGATCGCCGCCGGCGACCTGTCGGGCTCGTTCGACACGGAAGCGACCGACGAGGTCGGCCAACTGCTGCGCGCGCTGCAACAAATGAACAGCAACCTGATCGCCACCATCCGCGACGTGCGCGTCAATGTCGAGACGATGGCCGTGGCCACGCGCCAGATCGCCGCCGGCAACGCCGACCTGTCCGGCCGCACCGAGGCGCAAGCGGCCAGCCTGGAGGAAACCGCGTCCAGCGTCGAGCAATTCTCGTCGACGGTCAAGCAAAACGCCGACAACTCGGCGCAAGCGAACCAGCTGGCGCAAACGGCCTCGGACGTGGCGGTGCAGGGCGGCGAGATCGTCGCCGACGTCATCGCCACGATGGACGAGATCAACAACTCGTCGCGCAAGATCGTCGACATCATCGGCCTGATCGAAGGGATCGCCTTCCAGACCAACATCCTGGCGCTCAACGCGGCGGTCGAGGCGGCCCGAGCGGGCGAGCAGGGCCGTGGTTTCGCGGTGGTCGCCGGCGAGGTGCGCAACCTGGCCCAGCGCAGCGCCACCGCCGCCAAGGACATCAAGAACCTGATCAACGTCTCGGTGGGCAAGGTCAGCGCCGGCATGGTGCAGGTCGACCGCGCCGGCGCCACGATGAAGCAAGTGGTGAGCTCGGTGCAGCAGGTCACGGCGATCATGCACGATATCTCGATCGCCTCGCACGAGCAAAGCATCGGCGTTGACCAGGTCAACTCGGCCATCGCCCACATGGACCAGGTCACGCAGCAAAACGCCGCGCTGGTCGAGGAAGCGGCCGCCGCCACCGCCAGCCTGGCGCTCGAAGCGGGCGGCCTGACGCAGGCGGTCAGCCTGTTCAAGTTCGGCCGCGTGCAGCAGGTGCGCCCGGCGCGTAGCCAGACGCATGGTTCGGGACCCGCACGCAAGGCGCCGCCGGCCCGGCGCCTGGCCGCTTGAGATCGCCCATCATGCATACAAGTCCAAGCATTCACGACGCCGGCGCCGGCGTCCCTTCGGCCTTCCCCGCCGTCGAATTCGACGCCGCCATCATCGGCAAATTGAGCCAGTCCGGTCCGCGCTACACCTCGTATCCGACCGCCGACCGCTTCGCGCCCGACTTCGGCTACGGCCGGTTCCTCGAGGCGGTGGCGGCCCTGCGCATGCGCGGCAGCGAGCGGCCCTTGTCGCTGTACATCCACATTCCGTTCTGCGACACCATCTGCTATTACTGCGGCTGCAACAAGATCGTCACCAAGGACCACGGCAAGGCCGCCACCTACCTCGGCTACCTGAAGCAGGAAATCGGCATGCAGGGGCGCCTGTTCGCCGGCATGGGCAAGCTCGAACAGCTGCACTTCGGCGGCGGCACGCCGACCTACCTGAGCGACCGCCAGATGGGCGAGCTGATAGCGCATCTGCGCGAGAACTTCGATTTCGCGCCGGACGCGCTGGGCGAATATTCGATCGAGATCGATCCGCGCACCGTCAGCGTCGAGCGCGTGCACGCGCTGCGCGCGCAGGGCTTCAACCGCATCAGCCTGGGCGTGCAGGATTTCGACGCCGACGTGCAAAAGGCCGTCAACCGCATCCAGCCGGAAGCCGAGACGCGCGCCGTCATCGACGCCGCGCGCGACGCCGGCTTCCGCTCGGTCAGCATCGACCTGATCTACGGCTTGCCGAAGCAATCGGTCGCCAGCATGGAGCAAACCCTGGCCAAGGTGGTCGAAGCGAGCCCGGACCGCATCGCGCTGTACAACTACGCGCATTTGCCGCACCTGTTCAAGCCGCAGCGGCGCATCCTCGACGCCGACTTGCCCAGCGCCGCCGTCAAGCTGGACCTGCTGGCGCTGTGCATCGCGCGCCTGTGCGCGGCCGGCTACGTCTACATCGGCATGGACCACTTCGCCAAGCCGAACGACGAGCTGGCCGTGGCCCAGCGCCAGGGCCGGCTGCAACGCAATTTCCAGGGCTATTCGACGCGCGCCGAGACCGATCTGATCGCCTGCGGCGTGTCGGCCATCAGCGCCGTCGGCGCCAC
>DASVTJ010000076.1:0-3778 GCA_036387635.1 Duganella sp. | reverse complement strand
TTCCTGCTGCTGATCCTGATCGCCGGCCACGCCGCCGACCGCTACGACCGCCGCAACCTGATCGCCATCGCGCTGGCCGCGCAACTGCTGTGCGGGCTGACCTTGCTCGCCTTTACGATGGTCGGCCTGAGCACGGTGTGGCCGGTGTTCGCGGTGCTGGTGCTGTTCGGCAGCGCGCGCGCCTTCATGGGGCCGGCCACGCAGGCGATCCTGGTCAACCTGGTGCCGCCGGAGAGTTTCAGCAAGGCCGTCGCGCTCAGTTCGTCCAGCTTCCATGTGGCCGTCATCCTCGGCCCCACCCTGGGCGGTCTGTTCTATCTGGCCGGGCCGAAAACGGTGTACCTGATCTCGTCGGCGCTGCTGGTGGCGTCGGTGGTGATGATGTGCATGGTCAAGTCCGTCAAGCAACCGAGCAACCGCGAACCGGCCACTTGGCATACGGTGCTCGAAGGCTTGCGCTTCGTGCGCTCGCGCCCGGTGGTGCTGGGCGCCATCTCGCTCGACCTGTTCGCCGTGCTGTTCGGCGGCGCCACCGCGCTGCTGCCGGCGCTGGCGCACGACGTGCTGCACGTCGGCCCCACCGGCCTCGGCATGCTGCGCACCGCGCCCGGCGCCGGCGCCGCGTTGTGCTCGATCGCGCTGGCCTTCTTCCCGGTCACGCGCCGGATCGGCCTGTGGATGTTCGGCGGCGTGGCCGTGTTCGGCATGGGCACCGTCGTGCTCGGCGCGACCACCAGCTTCATCGTCGCGCTGGTGGCGCTGTTCCTGATGGGCGCCGGCGACATGATCAGCGTCTACGTGCGCCACCTGCTGGTGCAATATGAAACGCCGGACGCCATTCGCGGCCGCGTCAGCGCGGTCAACTCGGTGTTCATCGGCGCCTCGAACGAACTGGGCGAGTTCGAATCGGGCGTCACCGCCGGCTGGATGGGGCTGACGCGCGCCATCCTCTTCGGCGGCGCCGCCACCCTGGTCGTGACCGGCTTGTGGGCTTGGCTGTTCCCGGTCCTGTCGCGCATGGACCGCTTCCCGCATGAGGACAAGAAATGAAATTGCTGCCCCGTATCGCCCATACCCGCCCCCATCTGACGTTCGCCATCGTGCTCGGCACCGTGGTGCTGCCGTTCCTGCCGAACCATTGGCCCTGGCTCAGCCGCGTGCTGACGGCGTGGGACGTCGCCGTCTGGGTCTATCTGGCAACGATGGGCGCGATGATGCTGCGCGCCGACCAGCACGACATCAAGCGCGCGGCCTGCCACCAGGATGAAAAAGGCCCGGTGATCCTGGTGACGCTGTCGATCGCTGTGCTGCTCAGTCTGGCCGCCATCGTCTCGCAGCTGACCACGCTCAAGGACGTGGCACCGGGCGACCGCGCGCTGCACTACGGCTTCCTGGCGTTGACGTTGACCGGTTCCTGGTTCATGGTCGGCGTGATGTTTTGCTCGCATTACGCCCATCTGTATTACATCGACGAGCGCGCCGACCCGCCGTTGTGCTTCCCGGACCGCCACCTGAAGCCGAACTACTGGGACTTCCTGTATTTCTCGTTCACGATCTCGGTGGCGGTGCAAACCTCGGATGTGAGCGTGCACAGCCGGCGCATGCGCAAGGTGGTGCTGGGACAGTCGGTGCTGTGCTTTTTCTACAACCTGGCGATTCTCGGTCTTTCGATCAATATCGCCGCTTCTCTGATCAACGGTTAGCTTACGGTTAGCTACTTAACGGGAACCTAAGGAGAAAAGGAGTAAGATTGATTCGCAGTTCAAACAACACAGGAGTAAGCATATGCAAATCAATATTAATGCCGACAAAACCATCGATCGTCACGCCAGTCTGGACGAACATGTGCAATCCGTTGTGAGCAATGCGCTCCACCGCTTCGGCGAGCAAATCACCAGCGTCGAAGTTCACTTGAGCGACAATCTGGGCCAGAAGTCCGTGGACGGCGACAACCGCTGCCTGATGGAAGCCCGCGTTACCGGATACAAGCCGATCGCCGTCAGCGATCACGCCGCCACGCTGCACCAATCGATCGGCGGCGCCGCCGACAAGCTCAAGCGCGCTCTCGATAGCGCACTGGGCCGCCTGCACGACAAGGACAAGCGCCACGCCACCGCTCCCGTGGCGGCCACGGCCGACAGCGACGAAGAAGAGTAAGCCGATCACAACGGAGACACGTCGGACGGATTACGCTACGTTAATCCGCCCCGCGTGTCTCCACAATTGAGCGCCGGTCCCCGCCTTTCGTGGTTTCACTGCGCGATCAACTCCCGCATGTATTTCAATCCCTGCAGCGACCTGCTGCCATACCACGACAACATCTCCCCATCGACCAGCAGCACCGGCTTGCCGATCTGCTTTTCCAGCGCGAACGCATGCGCCTCGGTGAACCGATACGGCTCGCTCGACAGCAACACGCCGTCGATACCATCCACCAATCCCGCAGACCACTCGAAGCGCGGATACCGCACCTCGCCCAGATCCGGCACGCTCCAGCCGATCTCCTCCAGCATGCGCGCGATATAGGTATCGCGCGAAATCGTCATCCACGGGTCTTGCCAGATACAGTACAACATCGTTTGCGGCGGCCCCTTCGGCGTCGCCTGCAACAGCGCGTACTCCGCCTCGAACGCCGCGCACCAGCGCGCCGCCGACTCCTCCTTGCAGAACACGCCGCCCATCAGCCCGGCCAGCGCCAGGTTATCGCGCGGCCGCAAAGGATGCGTGACAACGATGTGGGGAATGAATTCGGCCAGCGCATCCACCGTCGGCTTTTCGTTTTCATCGATATTGACGACCAGGTGCGTGGGCGCCAGCTTGCGGATCTTGTCGACGTTGACATCCTTGGTGCCGCCAACCTTGGCAATCCCCTGCACGATGTCGGCCGGATGAATGCAAAAGCCGGTGCGTCCGACGATTTGCCCGGCCAGCCCCAGCTCGCACAGCAACTCGGTAATCGACGGCACCAGCGAGACAATGCGCGCGTTCGGTTCCGCCTGGTGCGCCGTGCCGAGCGCATCGATATAAGCCATAAGTGTTCCCGCGTTGATAGCAATGCCAACATTGAAGCACCCCATACCACAACACGCAACAACTACGTGACCCGGCTACCTCGTTTGGGTATGATGGTCAAGTGCGATAAGAATGCCCGCCAGCACATACCGATGCGCTACTGAAAGATTACCTTGAAACAAATCAGCACCTTCGGTGCCTCGACCTACCGGATCACCGACTTGCAGCTATTGCGCAATGCGGACGATGACGCCGCCATCGCCAAACTGCTGGCGCCCTGTCCGGTCATGCGTCTTGAAGCGGACGAGGCGGTGACGGAGTCGAGCCAGGCGCGCCTATATATAGTGCTGCGCGGCGCGCTGTCGGTGGCCGCCGACACCCGTACCGGCATGGCCGACGGCACCGTCAGCAAGATCTTGCCGGGCGAAAGCGTCGGCGAGCAATCCGTGCTCGACGAGGAAGCCAACCTGTCGACCATCACCGCGCTAGAGGACAGCGAGGTGCTGGTGATCGAAGCCAAGATCGTCTGGCAACTGATCGACGAATCGAATGTGCTGGCGCGCAATCTGCTGCGGCTGTTGTCGTTCCGCATACGCGCCGCCAACGCCCAGTTGCGCCGGCGCCAGAAACTGGGCGAGTTCTACCGGCAGCTATCGATGATCGACGGCTTGACCGGCCTGTACAACCGCGCCTGGCTCAACGACCTGTTGCCGACAATGATCGCCACCGCGCACGGTTCCAACGCGCCGCTGGCGCTGATCATGAT
>DASVTJ010000075.1:0-2057 GCA_036387635.1 Duganella sp. | reverse complement strand
ACGCGGTCGGTCGCCAGCAGGCTTTGCACCATCGGCAGCTTGGCGCGCAGCAGATGCAGGTCGCGCTCCGGCGAACCGGTGCTCTCGATGCCCACCACCTGCAAATCGGCCGCGTTGATGGCGCCGCTCACGGTCGAGGTCAGCACGGTGACGATCTGCCCCGGCGCCACGCCGAGACGGTGCGCCAGTTCGGTGCCCAGCACCACGCCGTCGTCGGCGGCGGCGGCGTTCAGCTGCGCGCCCCGGGTCATCTCGTGGCTGGCGCTGAAGGCGGCGCTCTCGCGCACCGGATCGACGCCGCTGCCGCTAAAGCCCAGCGTGCGCGCCCCGTTCGACACCAGACCCTGGAAGTTCAGGCCGGGCACGATGCGGCGCACCGCCGGCTCGGCGTCGGCGGCCTTTTCCAGCGCCGCGTACTGGGCCGGCGACATGCCGTGCTGGAGTTGTTTTTCCTCGTAGGCATCGAAGCCGCCGCGGCCGGCCACGCGCAGATGGCCGAGGCCGTCGTGGATGGTGGTGTACCGCAAGCCGACCCGGATCGCGTTGACGTAATCGGCGAACAGCATCATCGCCACCGCCGCCGACGCGATCGCGGCCAGCGCCAGCATCGAGCGGCGCCGGTTGGCGACGATATTGCGCAAAGCCAGGGATAACCACATCATGACAGGGCTCCATTCTCAAGGCGGATCACGCGGTCGACCCGGTCCAGGCAGCGCTGGTCGTGGGTCGACACCAGCGCGGCCATGCCGCTTTCGCGCGCCAGCGCGGCCAGCTGGTCCATCAGGCTCTCGGCGTTGGCGCGGTCGAGCGCGGCGGTCGGCTCGTCGGCCAGCACCACGCTCGGCTGGGCCACCAGCGCGCGCGCCACGGCCACGCGCTGCTGCTGGCCGCCCGACAGCAGGGCCGGCCGGCGCGACGCGTGCTCGGCCAGGCCCATGCGGCGCAGCGCCTCGGTGGCGCGCGCGCGGCGCTCGGCCTTGGACAAGCCGGTGTTGAGCAGCGAGAGTTCGACATTCTCCAACGCGTTCAGGCCCGGCACCAGGTGGAACTGCTGGAAGATGAAGCCGACGGTTCGGGTGCGCAGCGCGTCCATCTCGGCCGGCTTGGCGCGGGTGACGTCAAAGCCGTTGACCACAACGCTGCCGCAGTCGGCCTGGTCGTAGCCGGCGATGATGTTGAGCAGCGTGCTTTTGCCGCTGCCGGACGGACCCGTCAGCGCCACCAGCTCGCCCGGCTGGATCGAGAACGACACGCGGTCGAGCGCGGTGAACGCCTGCGCCCCGCGCGCATAGCGCTTGGACAGGTCGGTGACATGGAGGGCGGTCATGATTGCCTCCTCAGTATTTCAGGTTGACGGACACCGGCGCGGTGGCGGCACCGGCGCCGGCCCCCACGGTCACGGCGGCCTGCTTGAACGGCGGCGGGCCGTACTTGGCGCTGGCGCCGTTGGAGAAGCCGTAGCCTTCGCTGGGAATGCCCAGCTCGTTGCGGTCGAGCTTTTGGTTGTCGTTCTCGTCGTGGTAGGCCATCACCGCCCAGTTGCCGGCCGGCACGTCGGGGACATCGACCGTCACCGAGCCCGTATGGGCCGGCACCAGCGCGCCGATGCCGCATTTTTTCATGAAGGTCGATTCGTCGCACACGGCCACGCGCAACTTGCCCTTGCCGCTGGCGACGCCGTCGATTTTCACGTGCAGCGTGGCGGCCGAGACGGCGGTCGACACGCCCACCGACGCCAGCAGCGCGCCCGAGAGCGCCAATTTCAGTATTCGTTTCATGATGTTGTCCTTAGAGTGGGGTGGAAGACGCCTTTGCGCGGCGATGTAACCATCTTAGGGAAGCGGGCCGGCGGGCGTAACTATCAGGACTACTAGGGCGGGGCTACTCGCAGCCGGTGAAATGGCGGCTGCGGAAATGCAAAACGCCGCGAAGGCGGCGTTTGCGGATGGGGAGAATGGCCGGGACGGCCGGGGTGGGCGGCGTTTCTCAGGCGGCCAGCGCCTGCTCGTGCACTTGCAAGTGGCACAGCGCCATCCGCAGGCACGGATGCGCCAGCC
>DASVTJ010000074.1:0-14129 GCA_036387635.1 Duganella sp. | reverse complement strand
CGCCGCATCCGCGATTTGACGATGCCTTGGATGGAGCAGCTGTCCAAACTGATCAACTCGACCGGCACGGAACGGCGCGTGGTTAACGCCTACGGCAGCGTTTAAAGCGGGCCGGCGTCATGCTGCCGCGCTTTGACGCCGCCGTCATGCCGGTGCGCCCGGCCGACGGCGTCGGCGCGGGCGCACCCGTCGGCGACGATCGCCAGGCCGCGCTGCAACGCGTGCTGCAGGGCATCGTCGGCAAAACCGTGACGGTCGAGGTGATGTCCAAGTTCAAGGACGGCAGCTCGCTGGTCAAGGTGGCTGACAACGCGGTGCGCATGATGTTGCCGCCCAATGTCACCGTTGGCGACCAGGTGCCGCTGACGGTGCTGAGCGCCTCGCCGCGCCCGACCTTCCAGCTCGGCAACGGCACGCCCGGCGCCCCCACCCTGGTCTACACCGAGAGCAGCGCCGCCGACGGTGGCGAGGCGCTGTATTCACCACCGTCGCTGTCGCAACAAACGCCGGGCCAGTTGCCCGGCGCCGCCCGCCCGGGCGCGGCCGCAGGCCAGGCCGCGCCCACCGAGGCCGGTGACGCAGCCGGTGTTGCAGCCGATGCCGAGGCGGGGGCCCTGCCCGGCCAGGCCCGTGCCGGTGCCGGCGCCGCCGCGACGCCCGCCAATCCAGCCGCGCAACAGGCCGCTGGCCGCTCCGGCGCCGATCCGGCCGCCGCCGCGCAGGGAAAACCTGGCGATGCGTCCGCCGCCGGCCAAGCGGGCCGCGCCCTGCCCGGCGCCACGGCCGCAGCTGCCGGCCAGCCAGCCGCAGCCCAAGCCGGCGCGGCAGGTGCCGCAAGCGCCGCCGTCCCGGCCGATGCCGTCAGGCCGCAAAGCCTGGCCGCCACGCTGCTCGGCAAGGCGCCGATGATGCCAGCGAGCGAACTGCCGCCACTCGATCACACCACACCGCAATCGACGCTGAGCAACACCGCCCGCGTGCTGACCACGGTGCTGACCACCGCCCAAAGCGGCATGACCGCGCAGCTGGCGCTGATCGGCAAGGCTGCGCTGTTCGGCAACGGCCTGCCGGCCACCGACGAACTGGCGCAAAAACTGCAGGATACGATCTCCAAAAGCGGCCTGTTCTACGAATCCCACGTCACCGAATGGGTCAAGGGCGAACGCACGCTGCCCGAGCTGATGCGCGAGCCGCAGATGATGCGCCTTGCGCAAGGCGGCGAGCAGGCGGCCCGGGCCGGGGCCGGCGCTAACGGCCCCGATCTGACGGCGGCCCAAATGATCAATCAGCAACTGCACACGCACGAACAAGGCCGGGTCCAATGGCAGGGCGAAGCCTGGCCGGGCCAGGCGATGCAGTGGGACATCCGTCGCCAGCAGCGCGAAGGCGGCAAGCAGGAAGGCGGCGAGGACGCGGCGCCCGAACAAATCTGGCGCAGCGGCGTACGCTTCCGCTTTCCGCTGCTGGGCGAGGTGTCGGCGTCGGTCACGCTGATCGGCGGGCAGGTCCACATCCAGGTGCAGACCGGCGACGACGACACCGCCGACACCTTGCGCACCTACGCGGGCCGGCTCGAGCAGGCCATGGAGGCTGCGGGCGCTCCGTTGTCGTCGCTGCAGATCACCCAAGACGACGCCGGAGGCGCCGATGTCCGCTGACGCGCCGCGCCGGCCGCTGCAACAGGCGGTGGCGCTGGCCTACCAGAACGGCGCCCCCGCACCCAAGGTGGTGGCCAAGGGTCGTGGACTGGTTGCCGAGCAGATCATCGGCGTCGCCCAGGAGGCCGGCGTGTTCATCCACGAGTCGAAGGAGCTTGTGTCTTTACTCATGGATGTGGACCTGGATCAGCAAATTCCGCCCACCTTATATCGGACGATTGCGGAACTATTAGCGTGGCTATATCATATTGAATCAGCGCAAAAGTCCGGCCTGCCGCTTCCTGAGGCGCCCGACACCAGCATTCCCCTCAGCGACCTTTGACAAGACAGCGATGTACCCACACTTTCAGGATGCGGAATTGGAAAACTGGCACGATTACGAGATCGAATCACGCAAGGAGATCCTCTCTCTGCTGCGCGGCATCGGTGATAAAAACCAGCTGATCCGCATGCTGATCCAGGGCGAAGCCGACGTCTGCGTCACCTCGATCCTCGACGTCGACGACCAGCTCGACACGGTCATCCTCGACAGCTCGATCGACAGCGAACAGAACAAACGCATCCTGACGGCGCAAGGGCTGTCGTTCGAAACCACACTCGACAAGGTGCGCATCCTGTTCGCCGCCGAACGCATCGAACCGACCGTTTTCGAAGGCAATCCGGCATTCAAGATGGTCGTGCCGCAGACGTTGATCCGCCTGCAACGGCGCGAGTATTACCGCATCGCCACGCCCGTGACCAACCCGGTGCGCGTGGTGATCGAGCTGCCGGAGGAGCTGGGTGGCGGCACCACGTTCCCGCTGGCCGACATCAGCTGCGGCGGCATCGCCATTCTGGACAACAAAATGATTTTGGGCGACGCCATCGGCAAGGAATACGTCAGCTGCCGCATCGACCTGCCGGAAATCGGTCAGGTCACCACCTCGCTACAGGTACGCAACTCGCTCGACCTGACGCTGCTCAACAACAAGACCAACCGCCGCCTCGGCTGCGAGTTCGTCGACATCCAGCGCAGCATGCTGGCCTACGTGCAACGCTACATCACCAAGCTCGAGCGCGAACGCAACGCCCGCGTCGCCGGCCTGGCCTAAGCGGTAGCCTGCGGCCATTTCGGCGCTGCGCGGTAGGCGACAAAACGGTGTGAGACATTGCCTGCTTACCCTTTCTCGGCCACAGACCTAAAACACATCTGTTATTTCTAAACAGAGAATCAAAAAAGATCTGGGCCTAAAATAAGGAGATTGGGTACAGTTTTAGTAACCGCTGAAATGACGCTCGCTCCACCATCTGTAGGAAAATATATGTTGGATTATCCGATCTCTGTCACGCCTGACGGGGCAACTTTCTTAGTTGATTTCGTCGACTTTCCGGAAGCGCATTCGGTCGGTGAAACGCTGGACGAAGCCCGCCGGGAGGCTGTGGATGGGCTGATGACCACCGTCGAGTTGTACATGGATGACCGTCGCATGGTGCCAATGCCATCCGCCCCTGCCGAAGGTCAGCACATAGTCTCGCTCCCCGCGCTTGAAACCGCTAAAGTGCTGCTTTGGAATGAAATGCTTCAACAGAAGATGCGAAAAGCCGACCTCGCCCGCAAAATGCAGGTACATCAGCCGCAGATCGACCGTCTGTTCGATTTGCGTCACGCGACCAAGCTGGAGTTCGTAGAACAAACGGCTGCGGCGTTGGGCCGGCGCTTGACGGTCGAGCTTGTATAAAGACTTCGGGAACGTCGAGCAATAACTCGTAATCCAGACATAAAGCTATCCAACCGATTAACCGTCAACGCCGATGCGCGGCCCGGTACGCCGACGGCGACATCTGCAACACCGCGCGGAAATGCTGGCGCAACGATAACGCCGAGCCGAACCCCGCCTGCTGCGCGACCACTTCGATCGACGCGTCGCCGCTCTCCAGCATCCACTGCGCGTGCGCCAGGCGCTGGCCCAGCAGCCACTGCTTGAACGAGGTGCCGGTCGCCAGCCGAAAGTGGCGCGTGAAATTGCGTCGGCTCATCGCGGCGCGCTCGGCCAGCGCATCAATGCCGTGCTCCTGCTCCAGCCGCTGCCCGACCCATTCCAGCACCTCGGCAAAGCGGCTGTCGCTGCCGGACACAGGCAACGGCCGCTCGATGAATTGCGCCTGTCCGCCCTGCCGGTGCGGCGCGATCACCAGTTGGCGGGCAACGCGGTTGGCGACTTCGGCGCCACACAGGCCGCGCAACAGATGCAGGCAGCAATCAAGCCCTGCCGCCACGCCCGCCGACGTCAGCACCTGGCCGGCATCGACATACAGCACGTGGCTATCGACGTCCACCTTGGGATAGCGGCTGGCCAGCGCGGCCGCGAATTGCCAGTGGGTAGTCGCCGTCAAGCCGTCCAGCAGGCCTGCCTCCGCCAACGGAAACGCCCCTAGGCAGAGGCCCACCACCCGCGCGCCACGGCTGCGGGCGGCGCGCAACGCATCCAGCAGCGCCGGCGGCGCCGCCCGGCAATCGTTGTGCCACGACGGCATGATGACGATGTCGGCATCGTCGAGCGCGCGCAAATCGAAGTCGGTGGCGATGGCGAACCCGGCCGACGTGCGCAACGGCGTGCCGTCGGCCGCGCATACGCGCACATCGAAACCGCCGCCGTCTCCCTCCCCGCCCGGATGCGCATCGAACACCAGGCACGGCACGGACAGGTGGAAAGGCGTGATGCCGTTAAAAGCGATCACGGCAACGCTGATTGGCTTGGCGGAATCGGTCATGGCCCGATTATATCGCAACGATGCCTTCGGGCCACTGGCCGGCGCTCCGGTCCGGCCGCACAATGGATGCCATCATTAACGAACTCTGGAGTCCACCATGGTCACATCCCCACGCCGCGCCCTGCTCGTCATCGACGTGCAAAACGAATACTTCACCGGCAACTTGCCGATCGAATTCCCGCCGGTCGCCGTCTCACTGTCCAACATCACTCTGGCAATGGATAGCGCCAGCGCGGCCGGCATCCCGGTCATCGTCGTGCAACACGACGCGCCCGCCGCGTCGCCGGTGTTCGCCGTCGACTCCCCCGCCTGGCAGCTGCACCCGGAGGTGGCCAGCCGCCGCGCCGACCATCACATCCACAAGCAAGCGGCCAGCGTCTTCGCCGGCACCGATCTGGCGCAATGGCTCAAGGAACACGAGATCGACACCTTGACGATCACCGGCTACATGACGCACAACTGCGACGCGGCAACCATCTATCACGCCGCGCACAACGGTTTGAAGGTGGAGTTTTTGGCCGATGCGACCGGCGCGCTGCCGTATGAAAACGCGGCGGGCAAGGTCAGCGCGGAGGAGATCCACCGCGTCTACAGCACGGTGTTCCATTCGAGTTTCGGGGCGGTCGCCAGCACCGCCGATTGGGTGCAGGCGGTGAAAGCAGGACAAGCTATCGAACTTGACAACATTTACGCTTCAAACCAGCGCGCCCGCGCCGCTTAAACCGCCGGGGGTCACACTTGCATGTTCATGATCTCGTGGTACGACGACACGAGCTTGTTGCGCACCTGGATCGTGGCCTGGAAGTTGATGCTGGACTTCTGCATCGCGATCATCGTGTCGGACAGGCTAACGCTGTCGTCGCCCATCGCGAAGCGCTTGCCCATGTCGGCCGCCTTGACCTGGCCGGCGTTGACCGCCTCCAGCGACTTTTGCAAAGCGTCCGAAAACTGCGCCTTCGGCACCGCCGGCGCTTCGGTCTGGATCACCGGCGGCGTCAGGCTCGGCCGCGTGGCGTGGGCCTTCAACTGCGCGATCATCGCCTGGATCTGGCTGCTGTCGATGCCACCTGTTTTCATCTCTCACTCCTATCTGTTACTACCGCGAAACAAATTTCACGGCATGTCCGAACCCGGCGTTACAATATGGAACGGCTCTATCAGTCCTGCCAGAATACCAAGGCGGACCCATCACCACAGGGCCGAGCAAGACGGTAAAGGGCGCTCTATTCCGGGCATTAAATTTCCTCACAACAAGCAATAATCTGTTCCGCGCTCCCCCATTTCAGACCCAGTCACCCGGAACCCAACCATCATGGCCGCAGCCGAAGCAATCGACAACGACACAGCAGCCCCGCCGGCACCCGGCGACGACGGTGCGGAGCGGCTGCCCTTCATCCGCACCCCGATGGGCCGCAACTTCATGCGGGCGGCCGCCGGCGCCGCCATCGTGGCGGTCATCATCGGTTTATATATGTGGAACAAGGCGCCCGATTACGGTGTGCTGTTTTCCAACTTCACCGACCGCGACGGCGGCGCCATCACCGCCGAGCTCGACAAACTGAACATCAAGCACAAGTTCTCGGAAAACGGCAGCGCCATCCTGGTGCCCACCGAGCAGGTGCACGACGCCCGCCTGAAACTGGCCGCGCAAGGCTTGCCCAAGGGCGGCAACGTCGGCTTCGAATTGATGGAGAACCAGAAACTGGGCGTGTCCCAGTTCCTCGAACAGGTCAACTACCAGCGCGCGCTCGAAGGCGAACTGGCGCGCTCGATCCAGTCGCTGGCCGCCGTCGAGAACGCCCGCGTCCACCTGGCGCTGCCGAAACCGTCGGTGTTCGTGCGCGATCAGCAAAAGCCGACCGCCTCGGTGCTGCTGACGTTGCACCCGAACCGCGCGCTCGACCCGGCGCAGACGGCCGCCATCGTCCACCTGGTCGCCTCCAGCGTGCCGGAACTGATGCCGGCCAACGTCACCGTCGTCGACCAGGCCGGCAACCTGATCTCGGACCAGAACAAGAACGGCAGCGGCGGCCTGAACGCCAAGAACATGGATGAAACCCAGCTAAAATATGTCAAGGACATGCAGCTGCAGGTCATCAAGCAGGTCGAATCGATCATTGTCCCGATCGTCGGCGAAGGCAACGTGCGCGCGGAAGCCACCGCCGACGTCGATTTCTCCAAGGTCGAACAGGCCGCCGAAACCTACAAGCCGAACTCGCCGCCGGCGGCCTCGGCCATCCGCAGCCAGCAAAGCAGCGAGAGCGGCGGCGCCGCCAACGCCAATCCGGGCGGCATTCCGGGCGCGCTGTCGAACCAGCCACCGGGCACGGCCACCGCCCCGCTCGACCAGGCCGCCGCCAACGGCCCCAACGCGCCGGCGCCGGGCACGCCGCCGGGCATGGCCGCCGCCAACAACGCCGTTCCGACCCACAAGGAATCGACCACCAATTATGAAGTCGACAAGACCGTGCGCTATGAAACGCGCGGCATGGGCGGCCTGCGCCGCATGACGGTGGCCGTTGTGGTCAATTACAAACGCATGGTCGACAAGGACGGCAAAGTCACCATTAAGGCCTATACTCCGGAAGAGATGGCCAAGATCAACGACCTGGTCAAACAGGCGATGGGCTACAACCAGGACCGCGGCGACGCCGTCAGCGTGGCCAACTCGCCGTTCAACGGCGTCGATCGGCCGTTCGAGCCGGCGCTCGACTGGTGGCGCGACCCGGCCAATCTGCCGATGGCCAAGGACCTGGCCAAGTTCCTGATCACCGCCCTGATCCTGCTGTACATCGTGCTGCGCATCGTGCGTCCGATGATGCGCCCGGTGTTCAAGAAGATCGACGAGATCAACGCGCCAGAGCCGGAGCCGGAAGAGCCCGAGGACGTGGTCGAGGAAGGCCCGGACGAGGCCCTCATCGCCGAGGAAGAACTGCGCAAGATGGAAGAGAGCACCGTCAAAACTTACCGCGAAAACCTGGCGATGGCCAAGAAACTGGCTGTCGAGGACCCACGCATCGTTGCCAACGTCATCAAGGAATGGATAGGCGCAAATGACTGAGAATACCGGACTTCAAAAGGCCGCCATCCTGATGCTGGCGATGGGCGAGAGCGAAGCGGCCGAGGTGATGAAATACCTCGGCCCGCGCGAAGTGCTCAAGCTGGGCGCGGCGATGGCGACGATGAAGAACGTCCCGCACGAAGAGGTCGTCGGCACGCTCGACAACTTCCGCGAGATGGTCGCGGCCGCCTCCACGGTCGGCCTCGATTCGGACGAGTACATCCGCCAGGTGCTGACCAAGGCGCTGGGCGACGACAAGGCCTCGGTGCTGCTGTCGCGCATCCTGGGCGGCAAGGACGCCTCCGGCATCGAATCGCTGAAGTGGATGGATTCGCAATCGGTCGCCGAACTGATCCGCAACGAACACCCGCAGATCATCGCCACCATCCTGGTCCACCTGGAGCGCGACCAGGCCTGCGAAATCCTCAGCCACTTCACCGACCGCCTGCGCAACGACGCCGTGCTGCGCATCGCCACGCTCGACGGCGTGCAGCCGGCTGCGCTGCGCGAACTCAACGACGTGCTCACCAAGCTGTTGTCGGGCAACGAGAACATCAAGAAATCGTCGCTCGGCGGCGTGCGCACGGCCGCCGAGATCCTCAACTTCATGAGCGGCGAGCAGGAAGGTTCGGTGATGGACAACATCAAGAACTACGACAACGACATGGCGCAAAAGATCATGGACGAGATGTTCGTGTTCGACAACCTGATCGATATCGACGACCGCGGCATCCAGCTGCTGCTGCGCGAGGTGCAGTCGGAAATGCTGATCATCGCGCTCAAGGGCGCGTCGCAGGAATTGCGCGACAAGATCTTCAAGAACATGTCGGCGCGCGCCAGCGAGATGATGCGCGAGGACCTCGAATCGAAAGGCCCGGTGCGCCTGTCCGAAGTGGAAACCCAGCAGAAGCAGATTCTGCAAATCGTGCGCCGCCTGGCCGACGAAGGCCAGATCGTTTTAGGCGGCAAAGGTGAGGATTCGTTTGTCTAATTTACCCAAAGAGCAGCAAACCGCATTCCAGCGCTGGGAAATGCGCTCGTTCGGTGACGAGCGCCCCAGTGTGGTGGCGCTGCGCGACGCCGAGCAGCGCGAACGCGACATCGAAACCGCCCGCTACCACGCCGAGCAGCGCGTGCAGGAGGAATTGCAGGCGCGTCAGGAAATGGTCGAAGTCGGACCGCCGCTGCCGCCGCCGCTCGACTACCCGACCGTCGAGGAACTCGAACAAATCCGCGAGGAAGCGCGCCAGTCCGGCTACGACGAGGGCCACGCGGCCGGCCACGCCGACGCCATCGAGGCCGGCGAGATCGCCACCAAGGAAGAGTTGCAGCACATGCGCGCGCTGGCCGACAGCTTCAGCGGCGCGCTGCAGGACGCCGACCAGTTGATCTCCAACGAGGTGCTGGACCTGGCGCTGCAACTTGCCAAGGGCATGCTGAAGAACGCGCTCCAAGTCAAGCCGGAACTGGTGCTGCCGATCGTGCGCGACGCCATCAATTATCTGCCGGTGCTGCAACAGCCGGCGTTGCTGCAACTGCATCCCGACGACGCGGCCGTGGTGCGCGCCGCCATCGGCGAGGAGCTCGACAAAGGTGGCTGGCGCGTGGTCGAGGACGCTAATGTCGGCCGTGGCGGTTGCAAGGTCGATACCGCCAGCAACCAGATCGACGCCACCGCCGCCGCCCGCTGGCAACGCCTGAGCCACGCGCTCGGCAAAGAAGTGGACTGGCTCGACTGATGAGCGCCGCCCGCGACCTCCCTCCCGGCGAGCCAGGCGACCTCGGCAGCGCCGACGGTGCCGACGGCGCCGTCGCCGGCCCGATCGCTCCCCCGATCGCTCCCCCGATTGCTCCCCCGATCGCCGCCCCACGAGTCCGCAGCCCCGACACGCCGGCCGGCCGCAACGTCCACGCCGGCCGCTGGAAAGCGTACCTGGGCGATTGCGGCGCGCTGGTCGGCTTCGTCGAACCGATGCAGGTGTCGGGCCGCGTCACCCGCGTGGCCGGCCTGGTCATGGAAGCGGTCGGCCTGCGCCTCGCCGTCGGCGCCGCCTGCACCGTGCCGCTGCCCAGCGGCGGCAAGATCGAGGCCGAGGTGGTCGGCTTCGAAGGCGACCGCCTGTTCCTGATGCCGCAAAGCGACGTCGAGGGCGTGGTGCCGGGCACCCGCGTGTTCCCGGTCGAGCCGGCGATCCCGAAGCCGGGCACCGTGTCGCATCCGCGCCGCCGTCCCAGCGACCGCGCGCGCCACCTGCCGGTCGGCCCGGAACTGCTGGGCCGCGTGCTCGACGGCGCCGGCCGCCCGCTCGACAGCCTCGGCCCGCTCAACGCATCCGACAGCGCGCCGATCAACACCCGCCCCGCCAATCCGCTGGGCCGCGCGCCCATCGTCGACACGCTCGACGTCGGCGTGCGCTCGATCAACGCCATGCTGACGGTCGGCCGCGGCCAGCGCATGGGCCTGTTCGCCGGCTCGGGCGTCGGCAAGTCCGTCCTGCTGGGCATGATGGCGCGCTACACCGAGGCCGACATCATCGTCGTCGGCCTGATCGGCGAACGCGGCCGCGAGGTCAAGGAATTCATCGAACAAATCCTGGGGCCGGAAGGCCTGGCGCGCTCGGTCGTGGTCGCGGCCCCGGCCGACACGCCGCCGCTGATGCGCCTGCAAGGCGCGGCCTACGCCACGGCGATCGCCGAGCACTTCCGCGACAAGGGCCAGAACGTGCTCTTGATCATGGACTCGCTCACGCGCTACGCCATGGCGCAACGCGAAATCGCGCTGGCCATCGGCGAGCCGCCGGCCACCAAGGGCTATCCGCCGTCAGTGTTCGCCAAGCTGCCGGTGCTGGTCGAACGGGCCGGCAACGGCGAGGAAGGTGGCGGCTCGATCACCGCCTTCTACACCGTGCTGACCGAGGGCGACGATCAACAAGATCCGATCGCCGACTCGGCGCGCGCGATTCTCGACGGCCACATCGTGCTGAACCGCCGCCTGGCCGAGTCCGGCCACTACCCGGCCATCGACATCGAACAATCGATCAGCCGCGCGATGCACTCGATCACCACGCACGAGCACCAGCAGCGCGCGCGCCAGCTCAAGCAATTGTTCTCGCGCTACGAGCGCAGCCGCGATCTGATCAGCGTCGGCGCCTACGCGCCCGGTACCGATCCGGTGCTCGACCAGGCCATCGTGCTGCACGACCGCATTGAAAACTTCCTGCAACAGCAAATCACCGAGCGCGTCACGATGGACGAGAGTTTGGGCCAACTTACCTCTCTGTTCAACTGATGGACGCGCCGGACCGCCACCTATAATTGATTCACTATGGCATCTAAAGCGCAACTTGAAACCCTGATCGACCTGGCCCGCCGCGAAACCGACGACGCCGCCAAGCGGCTGGGCGCCGCGCTCAAAGCGGTCGACGACGCCACGCAGAAGCACCAGATGCTGGTCGGCTACCGCGACGAGTACGTCAAACGCTTCGAAGAGGCGCAAGCGGCCGGCATCACACCGATGGCTTACCGCAATTTCCAGGCGTTCATGGAAAAGCTGGACGTGGCCGTCAAAGGCCAGCTCGATCTGATCAAGCACGCCGAGTACCGCGCCGCGCAGGAGAAGACCGCGTGGCAAAACGCCGAACGCAAGCGCATGTCGTACTCGACGCTCAACGACCGGGCGGCGGCCGACGCGCTCAAGCTCGACAACAAGCGCGACCAGAAACAGATGGACGAACACGCGGCGCGACAGGCTTATTACAAGCGTTGAACCACTGAACCACAACCCACCGACACGGCGCGATTATGCAAACCTCCAATCTCCAAATCCCCACGCTGAACGCCACCGCCGTCTCGGCGCCGAAGGTCAATCTGAATCTGAGTGCCGGCGGCGACAACAACGCTTTCAAGCAGGCGCTGTCGCGCGAGATGGATCAGCGCCAGGCCAACAACAACGGCGGGCCGGCCGCCAAGACGCCGGAGCGCCCCGCCGCGTCGCGCTCGTCCGCGCCGAAGCCGGCGGCGACGCCCGCCAAACCGGCGTCACCGCAAAATCAGCAGGCCGACGCCGCCGACAAGGCTGGTCAGCCGGCGATGCGCGACGCGGCTGCGACAGCGGCGGCTGCCGCAGCGGCGACGGGCAAGACTGCCGGTTCCGACAAAGGTAGCGACGCCGCCAAAGGCGCCAGCGACAGCGCCACCAGCGACGCCCAAGCGGCGCAGGCGGCCGATCCGATGGCCGACATGCTGGCGCTGGTGGCCGCGTTGAACCTGCCGGCGGCACAAGCGGCCAGCGCCAGCGCCAGCGCCGATACTTCCAAAACAATCGGCGGCAAGGCCGCCGGTACCAGTAGTGCCGCCGACGCGGCCGCGCTGGCCGCCGCCTTGAGTGCCGCCAACGCCGCCAAAGCGGACGACGCCGGCATCGACACCGCCGCCTTGGCCGACACCGGCGCCGACATGACCGCCACCGACGCCAGCGCGCTCGACGCCGCCACGCTGCAAGCGGCCAAGGCGGAAGCCAACGCCAAGACGGGAGCCGAGTTCAAGGCCGCGCTGACCAACGCCGGCGCCAACGCCCAGGCCGCCGCAGATGCTGCGGCCGCCGCAGCCGGGGCCAAAGCCGCCGCCGACGCCGCCAACGCGGCCGGCAAGCTGATCCCGATTCCGTCCAGCGCCGTGCGCAACGTCGAGGCCGGCACCGACGGCGCGCAAGCGCTGGCGCGCGACGACAAGGCCGGCGCCAAGGCGGACGCCAAGGCGGGCACCAAAATGCTTGGCGACTTCGCCGCCACGGCCGGCGCCGACGCCGCCGGCAAGGCCGCGCCCGCCGCCGACTTCGAGCAGCAACTGACGCAGGTCCAGCAAGGCCAACAACAGTCCGAGCGGGCGGCGCTGGGTACGGCCGCGCGCCTGGCCGCCAACGCCGAGCCGATTCGACTGAAGGAGGAGGCGACGACGCCAATCGCGCCGACCGCGCAGGCGGCGCTGGAGACGGCCAAGGCGGCCGCAGCCGTAACTACGCCGGTCGACAAGCTCACCAGCCGCGTCGGCACCCAGGCGTGGGATCAGCAACTGGGGCAGAAAGTCATCTTCATGGCCGCCGGCGGCGAGCAGAGCGCGACGATGGAATTGAATCCGCCCGATCTCGGCCCGCTGCAAGTGGTGCTGAGCATAAACAAGGACCAGGCCACGGCCGCCTTCAGCTCGGCCCAGCCGGAGGTGCGCGAGGCGCTCGAAGCGGCGCTGCCGAAGCTGCGCGAGATGATGAGCGAGGCCGGCATCCAGCTTGGCAGCGCGACAGTGTCGGCCGGAATGTCGGACCAAAACAACGGTTTCAATCAACAAGCCGCTTCGGCGCAAAACGGTAACGGCGGCGGCCAGCGCGGCGCCCGCGCCGGTGGCGCCGGCCAGTCCGGCAACGACGCTGGCGACGGTGGCGCCCAGCGCGCAAGCGCCCCGGCGCGGCGCCTGCCGGCGGGCGCCGTCGATACGTTTGCATAGTCGTCAACACGGCATCCGCCACCGAGCCGGGACCGTCTTGCGGCGATCCCGGTCTTTTGTTGCCTGTTCCACTATGGAAACGTTGAGTAGCGGCCGGATCGCCCTTCTTTTCGGCGTTTCCAACCGCGCAGCCTCAACCGATAATGACATAATGGCGAAACACTCCCTTTCGCACATGACACACCTTCAGCAACATCGGCACCATCTGGGCAAGGACAAGGGTAATTTTGAAAGCGAATCCAAAAATGAAAGCTGATGCAAAAGTCGAAGCGCCCGCAGGGGGCGGCGGCAGCAAAAAGCTGATCATCATCATCGTCGCGGTGGTGCTGTTGCTGGCCGCCGCCGGCGGTGGCGCGGCCTGGTTCTTTATGCAGAACAAGGCCGACGCCCACGAGGAAGAAGAAAAGCCGGTCAAGAAAAAATCGGCCAAGAAGGCCGGTCCGCCGGAGTACCTGCCGGTCGAGCCGTTCACCGTCAACCTGCAACCGGGCGACGCCGGCGGCGACCAGTATCTGCAATTGGCCATCACGCTCGAAGTGGGCGGGCCGGAAGAGAAGGAAAATCTCAAGACCAACATGGCCAAGGTGCGCAACCGCATGTTGCTGCTGTTGTCGAGCAAAAAAGCCACCGACATCAACACGCCGGAGGGCAAAGTACAGCTGGCCAAGGAAATCGTCGAGCAGCTCACCGAGCCGTTCGAGCCGCGCGGCGACAAGCAGGACGTCGTCGATGTCCTGTTCACGTCGTTCATCATTCAGTAAGCAGCGGGGTTAGCACACCACCATGGCCGATAATTTTCTCTCCCAGGAAGAAGTCGATGCCCTTCTGAAGGGCGTCAATGGCGACCAGGACGACGCCCAGACGCAAGAGGACGTCGCCGGTGTACGCACCTACAACCTGGCCACGCAGGAACGCATCGTCCGTGGCCGGATGCCGACGCTGGAAATTATCAACGAGCGCTTCGCGCGCCTGTTGCGCGTGGGCCTGTTCAACTTCCTGCGCCGCAGCGCCGAGGTCTCGGTCGGCTCGGTGCGGGTCTCCAAGTACAGCGAATTCATCCGTAACCTGGTGGTGCCGACCAACCTCAACCTCGTGCACATGAAGCCGCTGCGCGGCACGGCGCTGATGGTGTTCGATCCGGGCCTGGTGTTCCTGCTGGT
>DASVTJ010000073.1:0-2817 GCA_036387635.1 Duganella sp. | reverse complement strand
GGCACGCGCATCATGTGCAGGCAGTCCTGGAAGCCCATCACGCCCAGGCCCACCGGACGGTGGCGCATGTTGGCGTTGCGGGCCTTTTCGACGGCGTAGTAGTTGATGTCGATGACGTTGTCGAGCATGCGCATCGCGGTGCGGATGGTCTTTTGCAGCTTGACGTGATCGAGCTTGCCCTCTTTCATATGGGCCGGCATGTTGACCGAGCCGAGGTTGCAGACGGCGATTTCGTCGGGGCCGGTGTTGAGCGTGATCTCGGTGCACAGGTTCGAGCTGTGGACCATGCCCACGTGCGACTGCGGCGAACGGATGTTGCATGGGTCTTTGAACGTGATCCATGGGTGGCCGGTTTCGAACAGCATCGACAGCATTTTGCGCCACAGGTCCAGCGCGGCCATCTTCTTGAACACGCGGATTTCGCCGGCGGCGGCCTTGGCTTCGTAGCCCAGGTAGGCTTTTTCGAAGGCCTTGCCGACCAGATCGTGCAGGTCCGGGCAATCCGATGGCGAGAACAGGGTCCAGTCGCCCTTTTCCATCACGCGCTTCATGAACATGTCCGGAATCCAGTTGGCGGTGTTCATGTCGTGGGTGCGGCGGCGATCGTCGCCGGTGTTCTTGCGCAGGTCCAGGAACTCTTCGATGTCCATGTGCCACGTTTCCAGGTAGGCGCACACCGCGCCTTTGCGCTTGCCGCCCTGGTTGACCGCGACGGCGGTGTCGTTGACCACTTTCAGGAACGGCACCACGCCTTGCGATTTGCCGTTGGTGCCCTTGATGTGGGCGCCCAGGGCGCGCACCGGCGTCCAGTCGTTACCCAGGCCGCCGGCGAACTTGGCCAGCAGCGCGTTTTCCTTGATGGCGTCGTAGATGCCTTCCAGGTCGTCCGAGACGGTGGTCAGGTAGCACGACGACAGCTGCGAGCGCAGCGTGCCCGAGTTGAACAGCGTCGGCGTCGACGACATGAAGTCGAACGACGACAGCAGGTTGTAGAACTCGATGGCGCGCGCTTCGCGGTCGCTTTCGTTCAGGGCCAGGCCCATCGCCACGCGCATGTAGAACGCCTGCGGCATTTCGATGCGCACGTCGCGCACGTGCAGGAAGTAGCGGTCGTACAGGGTTTGCAGGCCGATGTAGCCGAACTGCAGATCGCGGTCGGCGACCAGCGCCTTGGCCAGGCGGGCCAGGTCGAATTCGGCCAGTTTGACGTCCAGCAGTTCGTTCTTGATGCCGTTGGCGATGTATTGCGGGAAGTAGGTCAGGTACTCGGCGGCGGCGGCACCCTGCGCGACTTCCTTGCCGAAGACTTCCTTGCGAATCGTGTGCAGCAGAATGCGGGCCGTCACTTGGGAGTAGGCCGGGTCCTTTTCCATCAGCGCGCGGGCAGCCAGGATGGCGGATTTGTGCAGCTCTTCGACAGGCACGCCGTCGTACAGGTTCTTCAGCGTTTCGGCCAGGATGGCGTCGGCGTCGACGTGCTTTTCCAGGCCGATGCAGGCGGCGTTAATCAGGCCGGTGACGCGCTCCATCTCCAGCGGCTTGCGCTCGCCGTTTTCCAGCACGTGGATTTGCGGGGCGTCCAGCTTGGCGGAAGCGCCTTGCGCTTCCTTGAGCGCGCGGCGCTCTTCCATGTGCTTGGCGCGGTACAGGACATAGGCGCGGGCGACATCGTGTTCGCCGGAGCGCATCAGCGCCAGTTCGACCTGGTCTTGCACGTCTTCGATGTGGAAGGTGCCGCCCGATGGCTGACGGCGCACCAGCGCGGTCACCACGCTGGCGGTCAGCTGTTCGACCAGTTCGCGCACGCGCGCCGAACCGGCGCTCTGGCCGCCGTTCACGGCCAGGAAGGCCTTGGTCACTGCGATGGCGATTTTCGACGGTTCAAAGGCGACGACGGCGCCGTTACGACGGATGATGCGGTAGTCACCGAGGGCGCTGGCGGCCGTCACGGGGCTGCTGGCGGCGCTCGCAGCGGCTGCTGGTACCAGCGCTGGATTGATGGTGATGTTGTGTGTAGATTGCATTGAAGCTCCCCGTTAACGGCGCGCAGTCGGCGCTGCGCGGCTATGTTTGTAAATAAAAAGCCCAAAAAGAAGTCAACAGCCACGCCTGCTTGGCTGCTTAAACTACTTTAATTGACTGGTGATCTGGTGCGAAAGACGCGTTGCCAGTTGCTCAAGCGGCGTCATGAAAACTACTATATCTAGTGATTCCGAAGAACCGATCCACTGATTGTAGTGTTCCGATGGGGGTAAGACAAGCGGAAATTTTTGCGTTTCAGCCAAATTTTCGGTTGACTTTAAGGGAGCCCTTTTACGAAGCGCAATACGGCGGTAGCGCCTACTAACCCCTGACCCGCTATTGGCGTTCCCTTAAAGAATGTTCGCCAGCTTTTGACATAAAGCTGCCAATCGAACAACGGTCCCGGGTCGGTTTTGCGTCCCGGCGCGATGTCCTCATGCCCTTGCACGTCGGTCAGCGGATAGCGGCGCCGCAGCGCCTCCGTCAGCGCCGCCAGCGCCCGGTATTGCGGCGCTTCGAACGGCGTGTCGTCGGTGCCTTCGAGTTCGATCCCGATCGAATAGTCGTTACATTTTTCGCGGCCACGGAACGCCGACCTGCCGGCATGCCATGCACGGTCGTTGGCCGAGACGTACTGAATAACCCTGCCATCGCGACGGATAAAGAAGTGGCTGGACACTTTCAACCCGCGCAGGTCCGCGAGCGAAGGGTCAACATTATAGTCTACGCGGCCGGTAAACAGGTCCGACACATGCGGCCCGCCGAAACAGCCGGCCGGCAAACTGATATTGTGGA
>DASVTJ010000072.1:0-3415 GCA_036387635.1 Duganella sp. | reverse complement strand
GGCCGGCTTCGACGCCGTCGAATTCCTGTTCCCCTATGCCTACGATGCCGGCCAGCTCGCCGAACTGCTGCGCCGCCATCGGCTCACGCTGGTGCTGTTCAACCTGCCCTGCGGCGATTGGGACGCGGGCGATCGCGGCATGGCCTGCGATCCGCTGCGCGTCGACGAGTTCCGCGCCGGCGCAGCGACCGCGCTGCGCTATGCCGCCGAACTGGGCGTGACGCAACTGCACTGCATGGCCGGCAAGGTGCCGGCCGGTCTGGCGCACCGGCAGGCGCACGCCACCTATGTCGACAACCTGCGCCACGCGGCGGCGCTGGCGCGCCCGCACGGCGTCGACCTGCTGATCGAACCGATCAACCGTTACGATATGCCCGGCTACTTTCTGAACGGTAGCCGGCAAGCGCTCGATATCATCGCCGAGGCGGACTGCCCCAACCTGTTCCTGCAGTACGACATTTATCACATGCAGCGCATGGAAGGCGAACTGAGCAACACGATCCGCGCCCACCTGCCGATGATCAAACACATGCAGATCGCCGACACCCCCGGCCGCCACGAACCGGGCACCGGCGAAATCAACTACCGCCACCTGTTGGCGTTGATCGACGAGCTCGGCTACGACGGCTGGCTCGGCTGCGAATACATTCCGGCCGGCGACACCATGGCCGGCCTGGCGTGGCGCGGCGCGCTGATGCCGTCTTGACGATGTAGTCTGCGCGTTCGCAAGGCGAGCGCCGACACCGGGATCAACAATAGCCTGACCTCTTGAGGAGCAACCCATGAAACTGCCGCGTCTTTTCCTGATACTCGGATTACTGGCCCTGCTCGGCGGTTGCGCCAGCAGCACCCCGCGCATGGCCGAGGTGCGCGCCTTTGCCGCCCAGGCGCCCGGCCTGGACGCGTACCACGAACTGACCGAGCGCTACCGCGAAACCTACCAGCGCGAGCAGCCGTATCTGACCGCGGCCGCCGACACCCGCGAGCGCGAGCTCGACGCGCGACGCCAGCAGGCCTGCGACGATTTCGTCAAGCTGCAATACGGCGTGCAGGCGTACATGCAAACCATCGGCGTGCTGGCCGGCGACGAGCAGTACGAGCTGCGCGACCAGATCAAGACCATCAGCGGCGGCATCAAGGCGTGGCCCGACTCCGGCATCGAGGAGCGCCACGTCAACGCCTTCGCCAACCTGACGCGGCTGCTGGCGCGCGCCATCGCCGCGCCGGCGCAGGAGCGCGCCGTCGATCAATTGATGCGCGAGGCCGAGCAGCCGATGCACCAGCTGCTCGGCGCCATGGGCACGCTGCTGCGGCTGTACGAAAAATCGAGTGAAAACGAGCAGCGCATCGTCGTCGGCATGCTCGAGACCGAGATGCCGTTCCTCGATCCGGCGCGCGACCGGCTGCTGCTGGCGCTGGCCAAAAACCAGCAGCAGATCAAACATGCCGAGTTCCGCCAGCTCGCCCTGCGCCAGACGCAGGCGCGCGAAAGCCTGGCGGCGATCGACCAGCGCCACCGCGCGCTGCTGGCCCAGATCCCGTCGAAGTAAGCACGAGCACACAGAGGAGCCGCGATGACCACCCATCCGAACCAGTTGGACATCGAAGCGCTGGCCGACAGCCTGTCCGCCACCGCCGATACCTTGCACACGCGCCTGACGCAGGCCATCCGCCGCCAGCCGCCCGCCATCGCGCAAGCGACGGCGCAGGCGCTGTTCGACAACGAAGTGGCGCTGCGCCAGTGCGCCAACACGCTGTATCTGAACGCGGCCGTGATCGCCGTTGGCGGCCTGGGCGGCGCGCAGCGACAACTGATGGAGGTGACCGCGCGCACGCAGGAAAAAATCCGCCGCATCGAGCACACCAAGCATTTGATCCAGCTGACCGGCGAATTGCTGTCGCTGGCGGCGGCGATCGCCACCGGTAAGCCGGAGGATCTTGCGGCGCCGTTCGAGAACATCAAGCACCATCTCGAGGCGATGGACGACGACCAAGCCGGGTGAGCGCCGACCAGCGAACGCCACTAGCACCAACCAGCACCAACCAGCGCCAGCGATCATCGACTATCGTCGACGATGGCGCTTCGATCGCCGTCCGACAGAACGAAACCGCGCGATCGTCAGTCCAATGACGTAAGCTAAGGAGCGCGCGGCATGAACGGACTGGAACAACATCAATGGACTGCATTGCAGGCCCGGCTGGAGCAGGCGCGCAAAGCCTTGCTCAGCCAACTCGCGGGCGATCTGGACCGCACCACCGACGTGCGCGTGCCGTTGCCGCACGAGGCCGAGGCCTCGCCGGCCGACAACGCCAGCCAGCGCACGCTCAACGCGATGGTGCACGAGACGGCCGCCCACACCACCAAGCAACTGGCGCTGGTTCGGCAGGCGCTGGCCAAGTTTGACGACCACAGCTACGGGCTGTGCGAAAACTGTGGCGAGGAAATCGGCTTTTCGCGGCTGAACGCGCGGCCGGAGGCGCGCTTGTGCATCATTTGCCAGACGCGCATGGAACAGCGGCGCCGCTGAGACGGGTCCACGTGGCGGCTAACCGAGGTCCATGTCCACGGCGCTCCACGGCAGGGAGTCAATCGTTGTTCAGCCAGGGCTGGCTGCGGATTTTCGCCACCTGGCGCCGCGCCATCAGGCGCCACAGTTGCAGCGCATCGGCCTGCGCCAACGCGTTCATCCGGCGCGGATCGGCCAGCGCGATCTCGCAATCGCGGTCGGACCATTCGGCAAACCGCACCGCGCCGCCGCTCGACACTTCCAGCTCGTACATCAAGCCATCGTCGTAGCCGAACCGCAGCACCGCGCTGCCGGGCTCGCCGTCGGGACTGTCCACCTGTCCGCTGTAGACCTCGGCCAATGCCGCCGCCATCTGCGCTTCCGATGGCGCCGCCACATCGCGCCCATCGGCACGCGTGAGCACTACCCATGCCTGTGTCATAGCCGCATCCCCCATGCAAACGCGCCGACGTCGTCAACCTTGCCGTCGATTGTAGCAACGATCTGGACGCGCATTGACGCTGCCGCGGGCATATTCCCCAATACGCAACATATGCAACATACGCAACATACGTAACAACCCGGCCCGGCCGCGCCGCACGCCAACCCAGGGGAATAAGCGAACTCAGGCGGGCACGGGACGGGAATTTGGATCGAAGTCGCTCCAGTCGCCGCCGGCGATGGTGCCGTCGGCCCGTTCGATATCTTTTGCGCCAAGTCCGCGCAGCACGTCCAGCGCTTGCCGCTCTTGGGCGGCGTCGGCCACCTCGACGGCGATCATCATGCCGGACTTGCGCGGCGCGTGCATGTTCTCGGTGCTGCCCTCCTCCGCTTCGCCGGCTTCCTTCATCTTCGAAAAGCTGAACAGCGAACCGACGTGGGCGCCGACCAGCGCGCCGACCACCGGT
>DASVTJ010000071.1:0-14654 GCA_036387635.1 Duganella sp. | reverse complement strand
GGAACTGGACACGCTGCCGCAAGTGAATTCGCTGGCCGACGACACCCGCTCGTCGATGCGCGCGCTGCGCAAGACCATGAACAAGATTAACGATCGTCCGCAAAGCCTGATCTTCGGCGGGCCCGGCACGCCGCCCGGCCCGGGCGAAGAAGGCTTTACCGCTCCGACCAAATAAGGATCACCGATGTCCACGACCTTCCGCCAGCGCGCCGCCATTATTGCCTTCAACCTCGCCGTCGCCGTTTTGCTGAGCGCCTGCGCCAGCAAGGGCCCGACTAATACCCACTACGACTTCGGCCCACTGCCGCAGCCATCGCAACAGCAGCAACAACAACAGCAGCCAGCCGCCGGCAACCGGATCGGCGCCATCATCGTGGCCGACGCCGTCGGCCCGGCGTCGCTCGATTCGGAGCGCATGCAATACCGCCTGTTGTATGCGGACGCGCGCCAGTCGCGCCCCTATGCCTACAACCAGTGGACCAGCACCCCGCTGCAGCTGCTCACCCAGCGCATGAAGGCGCGCATCGCGCAGGCCGGCGTCAAGGTGCTGTCGACCACCGATTCGGCGGCCAGCGTCAACCTGCTGCGCATCGAAGTGGACGACTTCGTGCAGAACTTCGAGACGGCCACGCAAAGCAGCGGGCGTATCAACCTGCGCGCGTCGGTGTTCCGCAGCCACCGCCTGATCGACCAGAAAACCTTCACCCGCAGCGCGCCGGCGCCTAGCGCCGATGCCGCCGGCGGCGCCAGCGCGCTGGCCGACGCCACCGACGCGCTGGCGGCCGACGTGCTGGCATGGCTGGCGGCGCTGCCGCCGACGAAGGAATGACGGAAACGGCAGCACCGGCGCCGCCTGCCGCGGCGCCCCCACCTTCGGCGCCCGTCCGCAAGGCGTCGCCGCTCACGCGCGCGGCGCTGCTGGCCTATCTGCTGCTGATTATCTACGCCAGCTGGTTTCCGTTCTCCGGCTGGCAAAACCAGGGGCTGTCGCCGCTGATCTTCCTGCAAACGTCCAGCATGCCGCGCTACTGGACCAAGTTCGACGCCATCATCAACGTGGTCGGCTATGTGCCTTTGGGAACGCTGATCGTCTACTCGCTGTACCCGCGCGTGCGCGGCATCCTCGCCTTCCTTCTCGCCGCCCTGTGCGGGCTGCTGGTGTCCGGCACCATGGAGGCGGTGCAAACCTACCTGCCCAGCCGCGTCTCGTCCAACCTGGACTTCTACACCAACGCCGTCGGCTGCGCGCTGGGCGGCTTGATCGGCGCGCTGACGGTGCGCCGCCTGCTCGATCGCAGCCAGTTGCAGCGGCTGCGGCGCGCCTGGTTCGCACCGCACGCCAGCCAGGGCCTGGTGCTGCTGGCGCTATGGCCGCTGGCGCAGATTTATCCGCAAAGCTTTTTGTTCGGCCTGGGCCAGCTGCTGCCGATCTTGTCGGACTGGCTGTCGCAGCTGCTCGACATGGACATCGACCTGGCCAGCTACGTGCGCCCGGACATGGTACTGACCGTCGAGCAGTATTGGCTGTCGGAAACCATCATCACCGCCTGCGGCATGGTCGGCGCAGCGCTGACGTTGCTGTGCCTTCTGCGCAAACAGGCCCCGCGCGCGCTGCTGGTGGCGGCCATGGTCGGCGCCGCCATCGTCATCAAGACGCTGGCCACCGCGCTGCTGTTCTCGCCGGAAAACGCCTTCGCCTGGGTCACGCCGGGCGCCGAAGGCGGCTTCCTGATCGGTGCCATCATGCTCGCCGGCCTGATGTTCGCGCCGCAAGTGGCGCAGCGCCGGCTGGCCGCCGTCACCCTTCTGTTGAGCCTGGTGATCATCAACACCACGCCGGCCAACCCGTACTTCGTGGCGACGTTGCAAACATGGGTGCAGGGCAAATTCCTCAACTTCAACGGCGCGGCGCAATTCCTGTCGTTGCTGTGGCCGTTCGTCGCGGTCTGGTTCCTGTGGTTGCCCTCACACAAGCTCAACAAGGAGCCGAACACCGCCGCCGGCCAAGGGCGGGTATCATAGCGCCTCACGCATAAACCCCGCATTAGCCCGCCCTGCTCCGCCAACTTTCCGAAAGATCCAGCCATGAGCGACACGCCGTATTTCAAACACCACGTTTTCTTCTGTATGAACAAGCGTGAAGACGGCCGCAACAGCTGCGGCGACCACGGCGCCGAAACGGCGCAAAAACACGCCAAGAAGCGCTGCAAACAACTGGGCATCAACGGCCACGGCGAAGTGCGCATCAACCAGGCCGGCTGCCTGGACCGCTGCGAAGAAGGCCCGTTGCTGGTGGTCTATCCGGAAGGCGTCTGGTACACCTACGTCGACAACAGCGACATCGATGAAATCATCGACAGCCATCTGGTGCAAGGCAAAGTCGTCGACCGCCTGAAAATCTGAACCGAAATCTGAACCGTATTGAAACAGACATGAACAAGAACGCAGAAAAATTCACGCTGGCCGGCAATGCCGGACTGATGGAAGGTTTGATCGATTATCCGAAGCACGCGCCGCGCGGCATCGCGCTGGTGGCCCATCCGCATCCGCTGTACGGCGGCACGATGGAGAACAAGGTTGCCGTGACGTTGGCGCGCACCTTCGCCGGGCTCGGTTATGTGGTGGCGCGGATCAACTTCCGTGGCGTCGGCGCCTCCGAGGGCGTGCACGACCACGGCCACGGCGAGACCGACGACATGGCCATCCTGCACGCGTGGATGACCGAAAAATATCCGGGCCTGCCGGTGGCGTTGTCGGGCTTCTCGTTCGGCACGTTCGTGCAATCGCAGCTGGCGCAGCGCCTGGCCGCCGCCGGCACGCCGGCCGAGCGCCTGGTGCTGGTCGGCAGCGCCGCCAAGAAATGGGAGATGGCCGCCATTCCCGCCGACACCATTTTGATCCACGGCGAAAACGACGATACGATTCCGCTGATCGACGTGCTCGACTGGCTGCGCCCGCAAGACATTCCGGTCATCGTCATTCCCGGCGCCGACCACTTTTTCCATCGCAAGCTGCAGCACATCAAAGGCTGGGTCACCCAGCTGTGGCACCGCCCAAGCGATGTGGCCGACACCGAAACGGACGCCGCCGGGTCGGACCAGCGCCTATAATTCGCGCTGTTTTTTTACGCAGCTTTTACGCAGCTTTTATGCAGCGTATATGCAGCGTGTATGCAGCTTATGCGCAGTTTGTTACGCAACTTAGTGCGCATTTTTTTAACTCATCACCGAATAATTAGCCCATGAAAAAATTGATCGCGGCACTGGCCACCAGTGTCATGTTGATGTCCGCCGCCGTGGCGCAAACCTTGCCGCCACCCACCATCGCCGCCAAATCCTGGCTGTTGCTGGACGCCACCAGCGGCCAAGTGATCGCCTCGCAAGACCCGAATGCCCGCGTCGAGCCTGCCTCGCTGACCAAGATCATGACCGCCTACGTGGTCTTCGGCGCGCTGCGCGACAAGAAAATCACGTTGAACCAGATGGTCAACGTCTCGACCAAGGCGTGGAAGGTCGACGCCAGCAGCTCGAAGATGTTCATCGATCCGGCCACGCCGGTCAGCATCGACGACCTGCTGCACGGCCTGATGATTCAGTCCGGCAATGACGCGGCCGTCGCGCTGGCCGAAGCGGTCGCCGGCGACGAGTCGGCCTTCGTGGTGCAAATGAACAAGGAAGCCGAGCGCATGGGCCTGAAGTCGACCCACTTCGCCAACCCGCACGGTCTGCCGAGCCCGGAGAACTATTCGACCGCGCAAGACCTGTCGGTGCTGGCCAAGCGCGTGATACTGGACTTCCCGCAGTTCTACAAGATCGATTCGGTCAAGAGCTTCACCTATAACAAGATCACGCAGCCGAACCGCAACCGCCTGCTGTGGCTGGACCCGACCGTCGACGGCATGAAGACCGGCCACACCGAAGCGGCCGGCTATTGCATGATCGCCTCGGCGCGCCGCCCGAACGGCGCCGCCGAACGCCGCCTGATCTCGGTGGTGCTGGGCACTTCGTCGGACAACTCGCGCACGCAGGAAAGCCAGAAGCTGCTGAACTGGGGATTCCAGAACTTCGACACGGTCAAGCTGTACTCGAAAGGTCAAGCCATCGCCACGCCGGAAATTTGGAAGGGCTCGCAAAGCGCGGTCAAGATCGGCTTCACCAGCGATGTGATGGTGACGGTGCCGAAGGGCGTCGCCGCCAAGATGAAGCCGGTGCTGGAGCGTAAAGATCCGCTGGTCGCGCCGCTGCCGCTGAACACCCGCGTCGGCACATTGAAAATGGTGGTCGACGGCAAACCGCTGCTGGAACTGCCGGTGGTGGCGCTGGAAAACGTCGAAGAAGCGTCGATCTTCGGCCGCGCCTGGGATTCGATCCGCCTCTGGATGAATTAAACCCTGCGTGCTGTTGGCGATGCGCCCGCGTCGCCTTTGGGGGTCGGGCCCGGTTGGGTCCGGCCCCTTTTGTATGATGGGTTGGCGCCCGCGCTACAAGTTGTCGTTATAATCCGCTTTCCTCCAGTCACCTGTGAAAGCACGCTCATGAGCCACGTCCCGCCGACCGATCTGTCCTGCCCGTCCATCGCCACCAGCAAAGGCGGCCCGACCTTGTCGCGCATCGTCGCCGGCATGTGGCGCATGAACGAGTGGAACCTGACGCCGCAGCAACGCGTGTCGTTCATCGAGCAATGCCTGGAGCTGGGCGTGACCAGTTTCGACCATGCCGACATCTACGGCGGCTACGGCGTGGAGGCGGTATTCGGCGAAGCGCTGGCGCTGCAACCGTCGCTGCGCGCGCGCATGCAACTGGTGAGCAAGTGCGGCATCAAGCTGATCAACGCGGCCCGCCCGGAGCACACGATCCAGCACTATGACACCAGCGCCAGCCATATCATCGCCTCGGCCGAGCACTCGCTGCGCCAGCTGGGCACCGATCACCTGGACTTGCTGCTGATCCACCGTCCCGATCCGCTGATGAACTTCGACGAGATCGCCGACGCCTTCACGCGCCTGCGGCAGGATGGCAAGGTGCGGCATTTCGGCGTGTCCAATTTCAGCCGCCACCAGTTTGAGAGTTTGAACCGCCGCATCGCGCTGGCGACCAACCAGGTCGAGTTTTCGCCGCTGTGCGTGGCGCCGATGTTCGATGAAACCTTCGACGGCCTGCAGGATCTGGGCGTGTCGCCGATGATCTGGTCGCCGCTGGCCGGTGGACGGTTGTTCAGCAGCGACGACGCCGACGGCCTGCGCGTGCGCGCCGTCATCCAAAAGGTCGCCGACGAAGTGCGGCGTCCGTTCGGCAGCGTGGTGTTCGCGTGGATTATGCAGTTGCCGAGCCGCCCGATTCCGCTGACCGGCTCCGGCCGGATTCAGGCGATTGCCGAAGCGGTGGAAGCAACGCAGTTCACGCTGAGCCGCAGCCAATGGTTTGAGATCCTGCGCGCCGCGCGCGGACACGAGGTCGCGTAAATCTCGTGAAACCACGCAGGCGAATCAGGCGGCACGCCGTGATCCGCCATGTTCGCTCCGGCGGCTCATGCACGGCGCATTACGCTTCGCTAATCCGACCTGCGTATCGCCGGGGCTACTCTTAAATCACGTCTTCGTAGACAACTGGCGGCGGAATGCCCTTCCAGCCGCGCTTCCATGCCAGGTTCAGGCAGAGGGTAAAGGCGATGTAGACCACGAAGAACAGCACGAAGTAGCTGGCCTGCAACCACACCAGCAAACCCAGATTGACCGCCAGCAGCACCGCCGCGCCCCAGCTCTTCTTCTGCTTGGAGCTCGGGAAGCGCACCGTCGACACCATCAACGTGCCAACCAAAAACAGCAGCAGCACGATCATGATGGCGTGCCAGGTCGTCGCCGCCGGGTCCGGCCAGGCGATTACCACCGAGGCGACGCAGGCCGCGCCGGCCGTGATCGGCATGCCGACGAAGTAGCGCGGATCGGTGCGGCCGACGCTGACGTTGAAGCGCGCCAGGCGCAACGCGCCGCAGGCGACAAAGAAGAAGCTGGCGATGCCGCCGGCCCGCAGCAAGGTCGAGTGGTCGACGCCCAGCTGCACGAAGCCATAGCAATACAACAACAGGCCCGGCGCGCAGCCGAAGTTCATCACATCGGCGATCGAATCGAGCTGCATGCCGAACTCGGAGGCGGTGTTGGTGGCGCGCGCGACCATGCCGTCGAGCGCGTCGAAGACGCCGGCCAGCACCAGCAAGATGGCCGCCAGCCGGTAGTCCGAAGCCGAGCCGACCAGGGCGTTGTCGACCGAGATGACGATACTGCCGAAGCCACAGGCGATCGACATCAACGTCACCATGCTGGGCAGGGCGAATTTGGCGCGCTGGACGCGCGCTTGATTGATGGGTTTCAAATTGAACTAATCCTAAAACGCCAGCGGTCGGCTGGCTCAACGGCAAGCTTACCATTTTATCCAGAGCGTTCCGCAGGATGCGGTCCGCAACGCATATTAGATGCGCTAAGTGATGCTGTTAGTGCGCAATCTGGCTTAAAATCGGTGTGAGCCAGTCCGGGCGCGGCGCCCCTATGCACAGGAGTTTGTAACATGGCAACCAATCAGCAGCAGCCACGAAAGTTTTACGCTATGTCGGGCCCAGCGGTGCTCGCGACATTGCTCGCGGCGCTGGTGGCGGGCTGCGGCGGCGGCGGGGGTGGCGACAGCGAACGCGTCGCCAACTCGGCGAGCGTCACGCCAAGCAACCTGCCGCAGGAGCCCGGCGCGCCCACACTCAGCGGCAACACCGCGCTCGACGGCTACAACTGGATCAATTACCGGCGCGCGCTGCTGGGCTTGTCGGTGCTGTCGCGTAACAGCCGGGTCGACGCCGCCGCGCAGGGCCATTCCGACTATCTGCGTCTGAACAACACCGTCAGCCACGACCAAACGCCGGGCGCGCCCGGCTTTACCGGCGCCAGGCTGACCGACCGGCTGGCCCAAGCCGGTTACGGGCTCACCGGCGGCTATGCCATCGGCGAGGTCATCTCGGCCACGTCCAACCCCTCCGGCTTTTACCAGGCGGAAGAGTTGATCACGGCGATCTACCACCGCTTTGTGATATTCGAGCCGATCTTCAAGGAAGTGGGCACCGGCGCCACCACCGCCAGCGGCTACACCTACTTCACGGCCAACCTGACGGCCACCAACGGCTACGGCGCCGGCCTGGGCGCTGGCAGGATGGTCACCTATCCGGCCAACAACCAGACCAATGTGCCGACCAGCTTCTTCAGCGACACCGAATCACCCGATCCGGTGTCGAACCAGAACGAAGTCGGCTTCCCGATCAGCGTCCATTCCGACAGCGGCCGCAGCGACGGCGGCGTGCTGGTGCGCAGCTTCACCGTCACGCCGCGCGGCGGCAGCGCCATGAACACGCTTCTGCTGAGCCGGGCGACCGACTCGCGGACCACCGAAACGGCCGCCTCCATCATTCCGCTGACGCCGCTGCGGCGCGCCACCGTCTACGACGTGCGCTTCGACGGCACGGTCGGTGGCGTGCCAACCACCCGCGCGTGGTCGTTCACCACCCGATAAGCATCCATGAACCTTTCCAGCACGCCAGCCCCGCCGGTGCGGGCCGAGGGCCATATCCTGCAAGTGGAGACCGGACTGCAGCAATTGATGGGCGACCGCGCCCTCTACCTGCAAATTCTGCGCCGCTTCCGGCAGCGCTATCAGGGCAGCGCCAACCAGGCCCGCATCGAACTGATCGCGGGCGACGTCGCCGGGGCGCGGCATATTTTTCATACGCTCAAGGGTGCGGCCGGCATGATCGGCGCGCAGCAGGTGTATCTTCTGGCGACCGCGTTGGAGTCGGACTGCACTGGGCCGTCGGAATCGTGCTTGGGACCGCTGGCGCAGCTGGAACAGGCGCTGCGCTCGTTGATGACCGCGATCGACACCGAACTGAACGCGGACGACCACGTGCAGCGCGAGCAACAACAACAGCAACAGCAACAGCAACAGCAAGGCTATCAACCGCAGGCGACGACTCCCGGCGGGCCGCCGGAGACGCGCATGCTGGTGCTGCATCTGGCCAGGTTGCTGGAAGAAGGCGACGGCGCGGCCATCGACGTGCTGGAGCAGTCGGCGACGGTGCTCGCGGCGAGCTTGGGCGTGGCGGTGTTTCAGGAGGTGACCGAGGCGGCGCACCAGTTCGACTTCGAGGCGGCGCTGGCCGTGCTTCAGGCGACGAAGACCTGAGCGCCGGCGGGTAGCTTCTTCAGCGCGTAAATTCCTTTTCTTCGTCGAAGGCGTCGGCGCATTCCTTGTCGCAAAAGCGCTTGACGTTGTCGAGCGGCTTTTCGCAATACCAGCACGACCCTTTTGGCGGCAGCTTCTGCCGCGTGCGCGGCGCCGACTCTGGCGCAGCACCGGGCAAAGAGTCGGGCAACCCGGCGGACGCAACGGCCGCCGGCATGGCGGGGGGCGCCGTACCGGCATGATCCTCCGGTATGCTTTCTTGTGTCGGTTCCACGATCCCCTCCGTTCCAGGCAGTGCCCAAGTCAACGTTGCAAGGTTACTTCAGCGGAATATCTCAAAGCATGAGAATTCTCAAGGCTGTGCCGGTTTGAAGCGACTTGTGGAAAACCGAACACTCATCTGTGTGACGATCAATCATAGCAGGTTCGCAGATGCGGCCACAGCCGCCGGAGTGGCAAAAAATGGCGCATATACGACACTTCTCCAGCGGTTCCCGGACAACCTCGCGGCGCCTATAGGAGCGCCCATACGAAGGATATATTTTTTAATTAAAAAGCCGAAAATGATAGTAAGCGCTCCGGCCAGTGCGGCGGCTTATAATCATCGCATCATTTTGTCCCGCCACAAACTGGAGGAAATCACCGCATGAAAAATCGTCTCGCCGCCCTGCCATCGATCCTGTCCGCGGCCGTCCGCGCCACCTTTGCCGTGGCCTTGTCGACGGCGCTGTTCACCGCCGCCTCCGCCTCAGCGCCGCTTGCCTGCACCGGCACCGCGCCGTCCGGCGAGATGACCGCACAGCGCATCGACGCCGCCAATCCCACGCGCAGCGAACCGGGCCTGTATGAAGGTCCGGTATGGATCAAGGACGCGCTGTATTTCTCGGACTTCACGTTCGGGCCGGGCTTTCCGTCGCGCATCCAGAAGCTGGACGCCAACGGCAAGGTCAGCACCTTCATCGCCGACAGCGGCAGCAATGGTTTGGCGGTCGACGCCAACGGCAACATCCTGGCGGCCACGCACAAGTTCAAAAGCGTGTCGCGCTACACGCCCGACGGCAAGCGCACCGATGTGGTGGCCAAGTACAACGGCAACGTCTTCAACTCGCCGAACGACATGGCGCTGGCCGCCGACGGCACGCTGTACTTCAGCGACCCGGCCTTCCAGCGCGACGCCGCGCCGGGCGGACAGGACAAGACGCGCGTGTACCGCGTCGCGGCCGACGGCAAGGTGACCGTGGTGGACGACACGCTGACCAATCCGAACGGCGTATCGCTGTCGCCGGCAGGGGACGTACTGTATGTGAACGGTATGGTTGGCGAAAAAGGCGTGCTACGCGCTTACCCGATCGTCGGCGGCAAGCCGCAGCGGGGACGCGACCTGGTCAACGGACTGGGCGTCCCGGACGGCATGGCCGTCGATTGCCTCGGCAACGTCTACGTGACCGAGCACACCGACAAGCGCGTGCGCGTGTTCACGCCGCAAGGCAAGCACATCGCCACGATCAAGGTCGACGCCAACGTCACGAACGCCGCGTTCGGCGGCGCCGACGGCAAGACGCTGTTTATCACCGGCGCCGGCGCGGTGTGGAAGATCGCGCTGGAGGTCAACGGCTTGCCGTACTGATTGCAGTAACCACAGCCAGATATCGTAAATTGCGATACGCTTACTCATGCGGGTTATTTCCAACAGAGCTCTGGTTGACTTCTCGACAGATCACTCTCTTGCTCGCTTACCAATGCAGGCATGGAGGAAGATCGTCGAGTCTCGTCCATTTGCAAACTTTGCCGATATCAAGCGCGCATTTAACGCGGTGGACAAGGCTGGGGACCATTATATTTTTGACGTTGGCGGGAATAAGTACCGGATCATCGCCGGGATCAGCTTTCCACACCAGAAGCTGTACATCAGGCATGTATTCACCCATGAGGAGTACAACAAATGGAAACCCTAACCGACCATGCTGTAGTGGCCGAGATCACGTCACGCTATGAGGCGCTGTCCTCGCTCGTTCCGCTGCGAGTCATCCGTAACGAACAGGAATACGAAGGTGCCGTCTCCGCACTGAATCGCCTGCTGGATGCTGGTGCGGCTGATGATGACCACCCGCTTGCCGATCTTCTAAGCGCACTGGGAAATTTCATCGGTGATTATGAGGATCGGCAGTATCCTCCCGATCCGATAAGCGCACTTGAGATGATCCGCTTTTTGATGGACCAACATCATCTTTCTGAATCAGAGCTACCGGAAATCGGCGAACAAGACGTCGTCTCGGAAGTGCTGAATGGAAAGCGAGAACTCAACGTGCGTCAAATTAAAGAGTTGTCTTCTCGTTTTAATGTTCCCGCATCCCTTTTCATATAGCTGGCGCCGAAGTTGAGCTCAGGTGCGACTCGGTTATGGCGAACTTAGGTAGCTGAGCCCGTGTAGAAAAGATGGACCTGACCCCGGATCACTTGCCGATACAGAAGCGGCCGAAAATGACGCCGAGCAGGTCGTCGGACGAGAACGCGCCGGTGATGCTCGATAGCTGCGCCTGTGCAAGGCGAAGCTCCTCTGCGAACAAGTCCAGCGACTGATCGTTTTGCGCCGCGTGCTCACCGGCACGCTCCAGATGCGCGCCGGCGTTCTTCAGCGCGATCAGGTGCCGCTCGCGCGCCAGATAGAGCGATTCGCCGGTCTGCTGCCAGCCGGCGATGCGCAGCAACTCCTTGCGCAGCAGGTCGATGCCGAGGTGCTCGTGCGCAGACAGGTACACGTGTGTCGCGTCCGCCATCACGTCGACGCTCGGCTTGTGGCCCGACAAATCGATCTTGTTCCAGATGCGCAGCACCGGCACGCCGGCCGGGAAGGCGGCGACGATCGCTTCGTCCGAACGCGACGGGCCGTGGTCGGCGTCGAGCAGGTGCAGGATCACGTCGGCCTTGCCGACCTCGCCCCAGGTGCGCTCGATGCCGATGCGCTCGACCACGTCCACCGTCTCGTCGGCGTGGCGGATGCCGGCCGTGTCGATGATGTTGAGCGGGATACCTTCGATCTGGATCGTCTCGGTGACCTTGTCGCGCGTGGTTCCGGCGATCGGCGTAACGATGGCGACGTCGGACCCTGCCAGCGCGTTGAGCAGCGACGATTTGCCGACGTTCGGCTGGCCCACCAGCACCACGCTCAAGCCTTCGCGCAGCAGCGCGCCTTGCGCCGCTTGCCGGAACACTTGCTCCAGCGCGCTGACGATGCCGGCCAACTGGCCGCGCGCGTCGGATTTCTCCAGGAAGTCGATCTCCTCTTCCGGGAAGTCCAACGTCGCTTCGACCAGCATGCGCAGCCCGGTCACGCCTTCGACCAGGTTGTTGACCGTCTTCGAGAACGCGCCCGACAACGATTGCGACGCCGACTTGACCGCCGCCTCGGTGGAGGCGTCGATCAGGTCGGCCACCGCCTCGGCTTGCGCCAGGTCGAGCTTGTCGTTCAGGTAGGCGCGGCGCGTGAATTCGCCCGGCTCGGCCAGCCGCAAGCCCAGTTCCGCGCCCGCTTCCAGCACCCGCGCCAGCAGCAGCTGCAACACGATCGGGCCGCCGTGGCCTTGCAATTCCAGCACGTCTTCCCCGGTGTACGAGTTCGGCCCCTTGAACCAGATGGCGATGCCTTGGTCGATGATGGCGCCATCGGCCTGCTTGAACGGAATGTAGGTGGCGTGGCGCGGGCGCAAGGCGCTGTCGCCGAACAGCGCGGCGATCAGCGGTTGCAGGTTTTTGCCGGAGGCGCGGACGACGCCGATGCCGCCGCGTCCCGGTGCGGTGGCGATGGCGGCGATTGGGGAAGAGTCGATAGTCATGGGCTAATTGTAGAGGATATAAAAAAAGCCCGCGATCAACACGGGCTTCCTGGCAACACTAGTGTTCGACCATTAAGGCTTAGCTTACGCCTTGGCGGGCGCCGGCGTGCCGTATTTCTTGGTGATCACATACTGCTGACCGATCGACAGGATGTTGTTCACCACCCAGTACAGCACCAGGCCGGACGGGAAGAAGAAGAACATCACCGAGAACGCCAGCGGCATGAACAACATGATCTTCGCTTGCATCGGGTCGGCCGGGGCCGGGTTCAGCTTGGTGGTGATGTACATCGAGATCGCGTACAGCACCGGCAGGATGAACCATGGGTCCGGCGCGGCCAGATTGGTGATCCAGCCGATCCACGGCGCGCCGCGGATTTCCACCGACGCTTGCAGCACCCAGTACAGCGCGATGAAGACCGGCATCTGCACCAGGATCGGCAGGCAGCCGCCCAGCGGATTGATCTTCTCGGCCTTGTACAGTTCCATCGTGGCCTGGTTCATCTTGGCCGGATCGCCTTTGTAGCGCTCGCGGATGGCCTGCATCTTCGGCGTGACCAGCTTGACCTTGGCCATGCTCTTGTAACCGGCGGCCGACAGCGGGAAGAACAGCAGCTTGATCAGGATCGTGAAGACGATGATGGTCCAGCCCCAGTTGCCCAGCACCTGGTGAATCTGCACCATGACCCAGAAGATCGGCTTGGCGATCACGGTCAGCATGCCGTAATCCTTGACCAGTTCCAGACCCGGCGTGACTTTTTCCAGCAGCTTTTCTTCTTGCGGACCGGAATACAGCTTGGCGGCGGTGGAGATGGTGGCGCCCGGCGCCAAGGTGCCCAGCGGCTGGATGGTGCCGATCGCGTACTGGTTGGTCGTCACTTTCTTGGTGAAGATGGTGCGCGGCGCCTTGTCCTGCGGCACGAAGGCCGAGACGAAGAAGTGCTGCGAGATCGCGACCCAGCCGTTGTCGGCTTTGGTCGGGTGGTCCTGCATCGCGTCCTTGCCGGTCTTGGCCGATTCGGCGGCCGCTTTTTCCAGCGATTCAAACTTCAGCTTGTGATACTTGTCGGCGTCGGTATACAGGGTCGGGCCGGTGTAGCTGCTGTTGAAGAACGAGTCGCCGGCCGGCTTGTTGCCGTCGTGGACCAGTTGCAGGTACAGCTCCGGCTTGACCGGCGCGGTGCCGACGTTGGTGACGTCGTGACGCACATCGATGACGTAGTCGCCGCGCTTGAAGGTAAACGTCTTGGTCAGCTTGACGCCGCCCTGCTCCGCTTCCAGCACCAGTTGGATCTGGTTGGAACCGTCGAGCACGCGCGGGCCGGGCTTGGCGACGAAGCCGGTGGTGTGGTTCGGCAGGCCGGGCGCGCCGATCAGGCCGGTCTGGCCCAGATAGGTCTTGCCGGTGGCGTTGTCGATGTCGAACAGCACCTGGTTCTTGTGGGTGTCGACGCCGTCCTTGTAGTTCAGCAGTTCCAGGCGCTTGATGGTGCCGCCCAGGGTGTCGATGTCGACCTTGAACAGGTCGGTCGTTACGGTGATGCGCTCACTCTTGAACGGCGCGTCGGTGGCGGCGGTCGCGCCCGGCAATGCGGCGACGCCGGCGGTGGTCGCCGCTGCGGTCGGCAGTTCCGATGTCTTGGCCGCCGGCGCCTTGGCGGTTTGGGCCGGCGCGGGGGCGAACATGGAAGGCTGGCCGGTCGAGACCATCCAGTTGTTCCATAGAACTACCAGCGACACGGCAAACACGATCCACAGGATGGTACGTTTATTGATATCCATTAGGTATTTATCAGGAGTGGTTGCAACCGCAAGCGGTCGTTGAAGAAGAATTCTTGTCGTTCGGCGCGGCGGCCAGCGTTTCGGCTGGCGGCACCGGCGGTACGGGATCGAAGCCGCCGTCGTTGAACGGATGGCAGCGGCACACGCGCTTGGCGGCCAGCCAGCTGCCTTTACCGGCGCCATGCACCTGCAACGCTTCCAGCGCGTAATTCGAGCAGCTTGGATAGAAGCGGCAACGCGGCCCCAGCAGCGGACTGATCATCAACTGGTAGGCGCGCAGCAGGAAGCGGAGCAACTTGGTCATGACGGCGCAAGTGGAGGCGTGGCCGTCGAAGGCAAGGCCTCGGCGGCTGGCATGGCCGGCGGATTCGGCGGCGTGGGCAGATTCGGCACAACCGAAGCCTGCCGTGCCGACAGCTTGACCTGCGCCGCGAACAGGCGCGCCAATTCCACCCGCAACTCTCGTTTGAGGGCGGCGGTGGTGGCGGGGCCATCCTTTTTGTTGACCGGCTTGGCAAGGCGCACCACGCAATCGATGGCGGGCAGGCCGGTCGTACGGAACAGCTCGCGGGTGACGCGCTTGATCGTGTTGCGCGTGGCGGCACGGGGCGCGAAGCGCTTGGCCACCACGACGCCCAGCCGCGCATGCGGCAATTCGTTCAGACGGGTGTAGAGCACGAAGTGCGCGCTTTTTTGCGTGGGGCGCAAACGAAAAACGGATGAAAATTCATCCGTTTTAACGATACGCCGAACGCGCGCGAAGTCGTGGGAACCTTCGCCTGTCGAGCCGCTTGAAATACAGCTTTCCACGCGATCAGCTAAC
>DASVTJ010000070.1:0-12801 GCA_036387635.1 Duganella sp. | reverse complement strand
GACCCACCGCCAGGGCTTGCGCGTGGTGGTGCTGTATCCGGCCGAGGCGCTCAACATGCCCGCCTCGAACGCCTTGCTGAAGACGCTGGAGGAGCCGCCGCCGGGCACCGTGTTCCTGCTGGCCTCCAACAGCCTCGACCGCCTGTTGCCAACGATCCTGTCGCGCTGCCGCAAGTTCGCGCTGCCGATGCCGAGCCACGCCGAGGCGCTGGCCTGGCTCAAGGCGCAAGGCGTGGCCGATGCCGACAGCTGGCTGCGCGAGCAGGGCGGCGCGCCGCTGGCGGCGATGGCGCAGGCCGAAACGGGCAACCGTGACGATCTGGAGGTGCTGTTGCAGCTGCTGGCGCGCCCGAGCGTGGAAGGCGCGCTGAAAGTTGCTGATAAACTGCAAAAGGTGCCGCTGAGCGCGCAGGTATCGTGGTTGCAGCGCTGGCTTTATGATTTGTTTTCCTACAAACTGGCGGGAAACATCCGCTACTACCCGCGTTACCAGAAAGAACTGGCGGGGCTGGCCGGCAAGATCCACGTTAGCAAGCTGTTGGCGGCGATCAAGGGCGCCAACGAACGCAGGGCGACGTCGGACCATCCGCTGTCGCCCAAGCTGTTCCTGGAGGATATGTTGCTCGACTATACCGCCTGCTGCGCCTGAGAGGTCAATGATGTCCGCTGGCAGCCCCGTGGATCCAAACAGTGCGCCGAACAGCGTGTCGAACAGTGCGCCCCCTGCGCGGCCGACGGTGCTGTCGCTGGCGATCAAGGAAAAAGCGGCGCTGTACGCGGCGTATATGCCGTTCCTCAAGAATGGCGGCATGTTTGTGCCGACGCAAAAACCGTACAAGCTGGGCGACGAGATCTACCTGATCCTGGCGCTAATGGACGACCCCAACAAATACCCGATCGCCGGCAAGGTGGCGTGGATTACGCCGCCGGGCGCGCACAACAACAAGGCGCAGGGCATCGGCGTGCATTTCCCGGATGACGAGAGCGGCCAGCGCGCGCGGCTGCGCATCGAGGAAATCCTCGGCGCCGCGCTGCGCTCGTCGCGCGCCACGCACACGCTGTAACGCCGATCCGCCCAACGCGACGCGCCTGTTCTTCAGGTTACAATGGTGGCATGTTTATCGACTCCCACTGCCACATCAATTTCCCCGAGCTGGCTGCTCGCATGCCCGAAATCCTGGCCAAGATGGCCGACAACAAGGTGACCCACGCGCTGTGCGTGTCGGTCGACTTGCCGGATTTCCCCCAAGTGTTGGCCCTGGCCAAAGAGTATCCGCACATCTACGCCTCGGTCGGCGTGCATCCCGATTACGCGGATACGCCGGAACCGAGCGTCGAACAGCTGGTCGAACTGTCCGACCATCCGAAAATCATTGCCATCGGCGAAACCGGCTTGGATTATTTCCGCCTGCAAGGCGATCTGGAATGGCAGCGCGAACGCTTCCGAACTCACATTAAAGCATCAAGAATCACGCGTAAGCCTTTGATTATTCACACCCGCGCGGCCAGCGAAGACACGATCCGCATCATGCGCGAAGAGGGCGCCGGCACCGAGGCGGGCGGCGTGGCCGGCGTCATGCACTGCTTTACGGAGTCGCTGGAAGTGGCGCGCGCGGCCATCGACATGGGCTTCTATATTTCGTTCTCGGGCATCGTGACCTTTAAAAGCGCCAAGGATTTGCAGGCGGTGGCGCTGGAACTGCCGCTCGAGCGTATCCTGATCGAGACCGATTCGCCGTATCTGGCGCCGATGCCGCATCGGGGAAAGATGAACGAGCCGGGCTTCGTCGCCCATGTCGGCGAGTACATCGCCAAACTCAAAGGTATTTCGGTGGAGCAGGTGGCGGAGCAGACGTCCGCCAATTTCTTCAAGCTTTTCAACGTGGTAGCGTAGGAACCTCATGTCGATTCTACAGCCGCTTTTCGCTATGCCATCCACATTGACACACCAATCGGCGCGCCGCCGCTTGTTGTTGGGGATGCTCGCGTTGCCGCTGGCGGCATGCGCCGCCTCCGGTAGCCAGGCCGATGACGAAGTGAGCTTCTTCCGCTCGGTGCAGGTCGACAACGCATCCGGCGTGAAGAAACTGCTGGCACGCGGCGTCAATCCGAACGCGCGCGACGGCAGCGGGGAAACCGCGCTGATCCTGGCGATGCGGCACGAAGCGGACAAGGTCGCCACGGTGCTAATGGATCAGCCCGGCATCGACCTCGAAGCCAAGGCGCCCAACGGCAACACCGCGCTGATGATGGCCGCGTTCCGCCAGAACAAGCCGATGGTGCTCGAAATGCTCAAGCGCGGCGCGCAGGTCAATCAGAAAGGCTGGACCGCGCTGCACTACGCGGCCGCCGGCGGCAGCGTCGAGATCACCAACATCCTGCTCGAACGGCACGCCTACATCGACGCCGAATCGCCGTCCGGCATGACGCCGCTGATGATGGCCGCGCGCGAAGGCCAGGAAAAAGTGGTCGAGTTGCTGCTGGAGCAGGGTGCCGACGCGACGCTGAAGGACGGCGGCTTCAAGCTCACCGCCGCCGAATTCGCGACCAAGGCCGACAAGCCGTGGATCGCCAAGACCATCAACACTTTCTTGGCGAACAAGAAACCGCGCTAGGCGTGGTGTACGGTGTTGTTACAAGCCTTGTTCGCGCTCGAATTGGATCAGGTAGTCGTCAATGGCCTTCGCGCTGGTTGACGGCGTGCTCATGTGCGGGCAGTGGCCGACGTTGTCGATCACCTTCAGCGTGCTGTTGGGCAGGTGCTGCCGCAGATATTCGCCCACCTCGCGCGGCGCGATCAAATCGTCGCTGCATTGCAGGATCAAGGCCGGCACGGTCGACTTCGGCACATCCGCGCGATGGTCGGCGGTGAACGTCACCCTGGCAAAATGCTTGGCGATTTCGCGGTTGTTGGCCTCCAACCGCACCACCATCTCCTTTGTCAGCGCCGGCTGCATGGGCGCGCCCATGATGGTCGGCCCCATCACCTTGGTCCAGGCCAGGTAGTTCTCGTCCATCATTTGCAGCAAGCCGTCGATATCCTCCGCGTTGAAGCCGCCCACATAGTCGTCGTCATTGATGAAGCACGGCGACGGGCCGACCATGATCTGGGCGGCGAACTTTTCCGGCGCCGCGATGGTGGCCAGCATGCCGATCATCGCGCTGACCGAGTGGCCGACGAGGATCACCGGCCCGATGGCGAATTCATCGATGAGTTCCAGGATATCGGCGGCGTAGCCGTGCAGGGTACTGTATTTGCCGCGGTCGTAGGCGGACAGGTCCGAGCGGCCGCTGCCGACCAGATCGAGCAGCACCACGTGATGGCGCTCGGCGAACGCCGGATACAGAAAACGCCACATTGTCTGGTCGCAGCCGTAGCCGTGCACCAGCATCATGGTGTAGCGTCCATTGCCATAGCAATGAACGTTGTTGCGTTGTTGAAGCGACATGATTCACTTTCGCGCCACGAGCTCGATAAGGTGGGCAGATAACTATCATTCTCGCCATGGCGCTCGCGGAAAGTCAAGAACTGGCAGGCGTTTCCCGCGCAGCTCACCACTTTGTATATGGACAATTGTGAGGATAATAGGTTCACCGTATTGCTTCAAAGCACAATGCGCAATAACCAAGGGAAACCATGCTGAACGAACGCGAGATCGAAAGCTGCTATCTGGGGCAATTCATACCAGTCCATTACCATCACAATATGTTGATGGATCAAAACCGCATGCATGGCTTCAAGTCGGCCATCGATTACGCGGTCAAGCCGGGCGCCAAGGTGTTGGAACTCGGTGGCGGCACCGGCGTGCTGTCGTGGTTCGCGGCGGCCAAGGCGGACAAGGTGTATTGCGTGGAGTTCAATCCGGACATGGTCAAGGAGGCGCGCAAGATGCTGGCGCTCAATCCCAACGGTGAAAAAGTCGAAGTCGTCCACGCCGACGCCTTTGAATACCTGCCGCCCGAGCCGGTCGACGTCGTCATCTGCGAGATGATCCACGTCGCCATGCTGCGCGAGAAGCAGGTCGAAGTGATCGAATCGTTCAAGCGCCGCTATCTGGAACGCTTCGGCGGCCCGCTGCCGGTGTTCCTGCCGGAAGCGGTGATCATGGCGGTGCAGCCGGTGCAGCAGGAATATGACTTCGAGGGCTTCTATGCGCCGATCGTGCAGTTCCAGGAAACCAACGTCATTTATCCGGGAACGGTCGAGGCGGCCCAGCCTGCTGTGTACGGCATCATCGACTTCAGCCAGCCCAACGATCTTGCCTACGCCTGGCAAGGCAAATTCGTCATCGAACGCGCCGGCGAGATCAGCGCCATGCGCTTCGTGACCAAAAACGTACTGGCCGTCGTCGCCGAGCGCTCGACGACCATCGACTGGCTCAACCACTACATGACGTTGCCGCTGGCGACGCCGGTCAAGGCCAAACAGGGCGACGTGCTGCAAGTGAGTTTCCAGTACCGCGCCGGCGGTTCGATCCCGTCGCTGCAAGCTTCGCTGCGCGCCGACATCCTCTACGAGGCGGCGCTGCAACCGGCCGCCGGCATCCCCGCCTACGCTTAAAAAGTTTCCACGAAGGTCGTTCTGCAGCGTATATTTCGTCTTTTACAGAAAGAGATATATGGAACAGAACGACCAGCGCTACATCATCCAGCAAAACAAGATCGCCGACGGCGAGTCCAAACCGCCGGTTTTCGCCAAAGTCATGCGCAGCAAGGACGGCGCCTTCGAGGGTGTGTCCTTCATCAAATCCAAGGAAAAGGCGTCGATCCTGACCATCGAGCAGGCCAACGAGGCCATCGCATGGGCCGGCAAGAAGAAGCCGAACGCGCACGAGTACACGACCAAGATCATCTGCGTCGGCCAGTAGGCTCCTCCCGAAGGCACCGTTTATCCGCGCATTCCGGCGATTGATCGCGCTGTGCCGCAGTTGGTCGCAACGCAATTGCCGACGGCACCAAGCCGCTTTACAGTGATCGCATTGACAACCACATCGATGGATCGGAGCGTTTCATGCTAAGTTTTGTACTGTGGCTGGTTTTGTTGCTTCTGTGCTGGCCGCTGGCCCTGCTGGCACTGCTGTTGTATCCGGTGTTTTGGCTCCTGACGCTGCCGTTCCGGCTGATCGGCATCGGCGTCGAGGGCGTATTCGAGCTGTTGCGCGCCGTCGTGCTGCTGCCGGCGCGCATCCTGCGCGGTTCGCCTAGCCGCTGAGCCGGGCGCGGGCGATGGCGCGTCCTCCGCGCCTTACCACCGTCGCGTTACGCCGGCAGCGCGAGCCGTGTCCTCTTCCCGTTGCCCAGGCGCGGGGCGCTCGGCACCCGCGGCGCCTCATCCAGTACGAACACGCCCACCACCTCCGACAAATGCGACGCCTGCTCGCGCATGCTCTGCGCGGCTGCGGCGGCCTGTTCCACCAGCGCCGCGTTTTGCTGCGTCACATCGTCCATCTGAATGATCGCTTCGTTGATCTGTGAAATACCGGTGGTCTGCTCGGTGCTGGCCAGGCTGATTTCGCGCAGGATGCCGGTGACGCGCTGCACGCTGGCCACCACTTCATCCATCGTGTTGCCGGCCTGGCTGACCAATTGCGCGCCGGCGTCGACTTGCTGCACCGAATTGCCGATCAGCGTCTTGATCTCTTTGGCGGCGGCCGCCGAGCGTTGCGCCAAATTGCGCACTTCCGCCGCCACCACCGCGAACCCGCGTCCCTGCTCGCCGGCGCGCGCCGCCTCGACCGCCGCGTTCAGCGCCAGGATGTTGGTCTGGAAGGCAATGCCGTCGATGACGCCGATGATGTCGACAATCTTGCGCGACGACGCGTTGATCGCGCCCATCGTATCGACCACCTGCGATACCACATGCTTGCCTTTAAGCGCGACCTGCGACGCCGACTCGGCCAGGATGTTGCTCTGCTCGGCGTTCTGGGCGTTCTGCTGGACCGTGCTGGTCAGCTCTTCCATCGACGACGCCGTTTCCTCCAGCGCGCTGGCCTGGCGCTCGGTGCGCGCCGACAAGTCCATATTGCCGGTGGCGATTTGCTCCGAGGCGGTCACCATCGTATCGGTGCCGGAGCGGACTTGGCCGACGATCGTCGTCAGGCTGTGGTTCATGTCCTTGAGCGCACTCATCAGTTGACCGGTCTCGTTGGTCGACGTCACTTCGATGCGTGCCGACAAGTCGCCGTCGGCCACGCGGCGCGCCATGCCCACCGCGCGGTTGAGCGGAATGGTGATGCTGCGGCTGGCGCTCCAGGCGATCAGCAAGGTCAGCGCAATGGTGGCGATGGCGATGCCGATCATTAGTTTCGAGGCCGAAGCGAAGCCCAGCTTGGTCTGCTCGGCCTCGTCCATCATGCGGGTGGACTGCACCTTGCTCATCTCGTCGAGCAGGGCGACATAATTGCGCTCGGCCTGCGCGATGGTGGTCGTTAGCATGGAGCGCGCTTCGTCGTGCTTGCCGTCGGCCATCAATTTCACCAGCACCTTCTGGCCGTCGAGGTCGACGCTGCGGGCGGCCACAATGGCGGAGAACAGTTCGCGCGCCTTGGCGATGTTGATCACCTTGTCCAGTTTGTCGAGCGACTCGCGGTTTTTGGCGCGCAGCGCCGTTATCGCCTCGACTTCACGCTGCAGCGAGGCGGCGTCGGTGGTCATGGTGACATTGCGCATATGCTTATGGATGCTGGCGACGTTGTATTTGACGCTGTTGGTCAGATCGATTTTGTAGTAGCGGTCGTCGATGATGTTGATTAAGCGCTGTTCGGCCGACGCCATGCCCGACATCGCGATGGCCACCACGGTCAGCAGCAGCGCGACGACCAATCCGAAAGCAAGGCCGAGCCGAGCACTGATTTTCAGGTTTGCGAAATTCATTATTTTCCCCAGGCGGTAGACGCGATCATCCAGACCGGTATCGCTCTGCGGGGTTGGGGCCGGAAACCAATCCGGACATGCATGATGGGCGAGGGGCTGGGGGCACGTGCGAGTGCGGGGTGCCCAAAGGAAAATATAAATCAGTTTCATGCCGATAGGCAACTGAAACTTTGTGCCATATTCGACACATGAAAATGCCGCGAAGCCAGCGCTGGTGCGGCTTCGCGGCAGGTAATGCTGGGAATATTACAATGCTTAGAAATCGATCTTAGAAGTCGACCTTAAAGCCGGCGCCGAGCGATTTCTGCGCATAGTTGTAGTCGATCAGGCTTTGGCCGTAGCCGCTGAACAGTTGCACGTAACCCTTCAGATTGGCCGCCACCGGGAACGCCCAGCCGGCTTGCACGCTGCCGTGGTTGGTGTGCAAGTTGCGCCGCGCCGTGAGCGACAGTTCATGCCCGTCGAAACGGTACGTCGCGTTCAGGTCGCCATGGCCGAGGTAGTCGGCGATGTCGATGTTGTCGTTGTCCGAGCGCGCGTTGTCGAGCCGCTTCCACAGGCGGAACGACACGCCGAAGTTGCCTTTCTCGGCGCCGACCTGGGCGTAGACGCGGTTCCAGCTGCGCGACAGGGTAGACGTCTGGCCGTTCGACTGGTGCACCAGGCCCAAGGTCAGGAAGCGCACGTCGACGCCGCCCAGATTCAGCGCCAGCGGCGTGGTCAGCATCAACTCGGGCTGGTAGTTGGTTTCGCGGAACGGGCTCGACTCCGAGCGGTTGTACGCCTGCCAGAAACTCTCCTGCGTGTAGCCGAACCACAGATCGACCGGCCAGCTGAAGGCTTGCTCGATCATCTTGACCTTGAAGCTCAGCTGGTACATCAACTCGACGTGCTTCGATTTCAAGCCGTCCGGCGAAAACTCCTGGAACGGCGTATCGTTGTTGCTGGTGCTGTAGTTCGCCAGCAACAAATACGTGTCGCGGTGCGGGCGGAGGTTGAACACGCCGCGTTTGGCGGAGCGGTCCAGCTCCCACCACTGCACCATGCGCGAGACCTTGTCCGTCGGCGGTATCGTCGTCAGCGCGGCGACCGGGGCCGGCAGCGCGGCGTCGCCGGCGGCGGGCGGAGGCGGGGCCGGCTGGGTGCTGGCCGGGGCCACGGCCGCTTCAGCGACCTTGGCGTCCTTCCCGGTATCGGGCACGCCGACCGCCGCGCTGCCGGCCGCTTTGCCGGCGGGTCCGCTGCCCGCCAGGCCGTCGTAGCAGGCCAGGCGCGCGCTGGAGTCGCCCAGCACGGCGCAGCGTTCGACGCGTAATTCAAGATCGGAGGCCGGCGGTTTGGCGGCCTGTGCTAAAGCGAGAGCGGGGGCCATGCCCAAGGAGAGGAGGAGGGCGGTTTTGCGTCGGACAGTCATGCATTTTTTCCAGGTGAGATGTAAGCTTGCAGTTTATTACAGAGACTACATTAATTGCCGTTAGGTATGTCGCACATTTGGAAATTATGTGCGGGGCTTGATTTCGGCCCACGGCGCCGCACTTCGGACTACCCGGCCTGACAAACACATTGTGTTCAAGGAGAGTGTGATGACCCGCAAGACCCCGATCGAGCGTTACCGCAACATTGGCATCAGCGCCCACATCGACGCTGGCAAGACCACGACCACCGAGCGCATCCTGTTCTACACCGGCGTCAATCACAAGATCGGCGAGGTGCACAACGGCGCGGCCACGATGGACTGGATGGAGCAGGAGCAGGAACGCGGCATCACCATCACCTCGGCCGCCACCACCGCGTTCTGGAAAGGCATGGCCGGCAACTTCGCCGAGCACCGCATCAACATCATCGACACGCCGGGCCACGTCGACTTCACCATTGAAGTCGAACGCTCGATGCGCGTGCTCGACGGCGCCGTCATGGTCTATGACGCGGTCGGCGGCGTGCAGCCGCAATCGGAGACCGTCTGGCGCCAGGCCAACAAGTACGGCGTGCCGCGTATCGCTTTCGTCAACAAGATGGACCGCGTCGGCGCCGACTTCTTCCGCGTGCGCGAACAGATCGCCGACCGCCTCAAGGGCGTGGCCGTGCCGATCCAGATTCCGCTGGGCGCCGAGGACGACTTCCACGGCGTCGTCGATCTGGTCAAGATGCGCGCGATCAACTGGGACGACGAGAGCCTGGGCGTCAAATTCACCTACGAGAACATTCCCGCGCCCTTGCAGGCGCTCGCGCGCGAGTGGCGCGACAAGATGGTGGAGGCGGCCGCCGAAGGCACGCCCGAGCTGCTGGAGAAATACCTGGACGGCGGCGAGCTGAGCGAGGACGAGATCAAGGCCGGCTTGCGCCTGCGCACCATCCGCAACGAAATCGTGCCGATGCTGGCCGGCAGCGCATTCAAGAATCGCGGCGTGCAAGCGATGCTCGACGCGGTCGTCGAGTATCTGCCATCGCCGCTGGACGTGCCGGCCATCGCCGGGACCGACGAGCACGACAAACCGATCGAGCGGCATCCGAGCGACACCGACCCGTTCTCGGCGCTCGCCTTTAAAATCATGACCGACCCGTTCGTCGGTCAGTTGACGTTCTTCCGGGTGTATTCGGGCGTGGTCAACTCCGGCGACACGGTCTACAACCCGACCAAGGGCCAGAAGGAGCGCCTGGGCCGCATCCTGCAAATGCACGCCAACGAGCGCCAGGAGATCAAGGAGGTGTACGCGGGCGACATCGCCGCCGCAGTGGGACTGAAAGGCGTGACCACCGGCGACACGCTCAGCGCGCCGGACCATGTGATCGTGCTGGAAAAAATGATCTTCCCGGAACCGGTGATCTCGCAGGCGGTCGAGCCCAAGACCAAGGCGGACCAGGAAAAGATGGGCATCGCGCTGAACCGCCTGGCGCAGGAAGACCCGTCGTTCCGCGTGCACACCGACGAGGAATCGGGTCAGACCATCATGTCCGGCATGGGCGAGCTGCACCTGGAGATTCTTGTCGACCGCATGCGGCGCGAGTTCAGCGTCGAGGCGGCGGTGGGCAAGCCGCAGGTCGCCTACCGGGAAACGATCCAGAAGGCGGCGGTCGACGTCGAAGGCAAATTCGTCAAGCAGTCGGGCGGGCGGGGACAGTACGGCCACGTGGTGCTGACGCTGGAACCGATGGAGCCGGGCAAGGGCTACGAATTCGTCGACGCGATCAAGGGCGGCGTGGTGCCGCGCGAATACATTCCCGCCGTCGATAAAGGTGTGCAGGAGACCTTGCGCAGCGGCGTGCTGGCTGGCTATCCGGTGGTGGACGTCAAGGTGACGCTGACATTCGGTTCGTACCACGACGTCGATTCGAACGAAAACGCCTTCCGCATGGCCGGTTCGATGGCGTTCAAGGACGGCATGAAGCGCGCCGATCCGGTGCTGCTGGAGCCGATGATGCAGGTCGAGGTGGAAACGCCGGAAGAGTTCATGGGCAACGCCATGGGCGATTTGACGGCGCGGCGCGGCATGGTGCAGGGGATGGACGAGATTCCGGGTGGCGGCGGCAAGATCATCCGCGCGCTGGTGCCGCTGGCTGAAATGTTCGGCTACTCAACGACGTTGCGCTCGCTCACGCAGGGACGGGCCACGTACACGATGGAGTTCAAGCACTACGCGGCGGTGCCGAAGCACATCCTCGACCAGATCGCCGTGTCGACCAAGTCGCGGCATTGAAACCACTGCATTGCATCCAACGCATATACGCAGGGCGGATGACGGGGTTCCGCTTAGTCCCCCTACGTGTTTCCGTAATGGCTAATCGAATACCTTCAACTTCAGCTGGATCGACAGCGCGCCATATAGACGATCCTTATACTTCGGCACGAAGGCCACGTTCACCCCCACGCTTTTGTATTCAAAGCTGGCCGTCGGGATCAGCGCCGGAAACCAGCCGCCATCGCGCATCTTCGGATAGCCGTTAAAGGCGCCGACCACCGCGCCCAAGCGCACCGGCCCGACCTTGAACGGCTGATAATACACGCCGACATAATTGGAATAAGCCCGGTCGCTGTTATAAAACCGCCCGGCGGTCGCCGACGCCACCGTCGAGAACCGGTATTCCCCGCCCAAGCCCGGATTACTGTCGTTCAGGTCCGCATCGCGGTCGAAGTGATACGAGTAAAACCCGGCATTCAGCCACACCTCCTTCAGCGGCGCCGATTCAATGACTTCGAACGTGTCTGCCACGGCCGCGCCGGAAAGGCACGCCAGCAGCGGCAGCAGCGCGCCGGCCGCAAGGGAACTACGCAAACGCTTGATCATCCGAAGCTTTCTTCATCGTTGTTGAGGTCGGGAATTATAACCAATGATTGCATCGGCATTGATATGGATTAGAAGCAATAAGTTTTAATGTAAGAGAATGATTTCTCCAAACTTAAAAGGGGATTTTCATGAACCGCTTCAATCTGATGAGCTACACCGTGGCCGTCGCGCTGGCACTGAGCGCCTGTGCATCGACCACCAAACCGGGCGTGGTCGGCGCCCAGCGCCAGCAATTGCTGCTGGTGTCTGCCGACACCGTCGAGAAAATGGCGCTGGTCAGCTACACCCAGCAAAACCAGCAAGCCAAGACCGCGCGCCGCCTGGTGACCAGCGGCGCCGAGTATGACCGCCTCAAGCGCATCGCCGGCCGCCTGCAAGCGCAGGTGTCCACTTTTCGCGACGACGCCGTCAAATGGGATTGGCAGCTCGCCCTCATCGACGCGCCGGTCATGAACGCGACCTGCGCGCCGGGCGGCAAGATCACGTTTTACACCGGCCTGGTACGCCAGCTGAAACTGAGCGACGATGAAATCGCCGTCATCATGGGCCACGAAATCGCCCACGCGCTGCGCGAGCATGGCCGCGAGCGCGTTTCGAAGGCCTACGCGCAGAACGCCTTCACGCAGGTGGCGCTGACGGCCGCGCCCAACAGCCAGGCGCAGACCGAGGCGGCCAACAAGGTCGCCCATTATTTATATGTGCTGCCGAACTCGCGCCAGAACGAATCGGAAGCCGACGGCATGGGGCTGGAACTGGCCGCACGCGCCGGTTACAACCCGAACGCGGCGATTTCCGTCTGGAACAAGATGGCGGCCGCGAACAAGGGCGCCAAGCAGGCCGAATTCCTGTCCACGCACCCATCGGACCAGACCCGCATCAGCGAGCTGACCGCGCTGATGCCCAAGGTGACGCCGTTGTACACCGCAGCCCGTCCCGCCAAACAATCGGGCAAATAAGCGCGCGCCGATGACGTATCCACGCGCGCCGACACAGCCAATCGCGGCGACGGCTTGATTATTTTTTGCAATTTGGCACTATAATCGGGCCGCTCACACTTCTCATTCGCCGCCATGATCGTTATCGCCCGCCTGCTACCCCTGTTAGTCGCCTTGCCACTGCTGCTCGGAGGCTGCGGCGCCGTGATGAAGCAGCGCATCGAAGCGTGCAAGACCGGCGACTGGACCCAGATCGGCAAGACCGACGGCCTGGCGGGAGCGCCGCCGACCTTCGCCGACCGCAAGGACTTCTGCGACGATCACGGCGACGACAAAAAGCCGGCCGTCGCCGACGCCGGCGCGCGCTACACGGCCGGTTGGGAGCAGGGCAACCGCGAGATGTGGTCCGCCGTCGGCGCCATCGACGGTTCGCGGGGACTGCAGCAGTCGCAATACGCGGTGCGCGCCGCCGGCGAGGAAGTCCGCAAGCGCAAGACGCCGCCGAACCAGCCGGCCTACGACGAAGGCTGGATCAGGGGGAACTCGCAGTATTGGGAGGACATCGGCAGGCGCGAAGGCGCCGACGGCAAGCCCTTGAAGAACAAGGAAGCGAGCCGCGCGCAAGCCGCCGCCACGCAGTTGCGCTTCGACGACGCCGCGTACACCAATGGCTGGCACGCCGGCAACCGCACCTTCTGGCAGCAAGCCGG
>DASVTJ010000069.1:0-2741 GCA_036387635.1 Duganella sp. | reverse complement strand
TCCTGGACCATTTTCAAGACTTCTGCGGCTGTCATTGCCATGCGTATCTCCTAAAGGAATGTGTATAACTGGTGCGCTCGTAATAAGCAGTATCCATGCCAGCCCGAAACTCATCACGATATGTTCATAGCGTCTTGGAACTCGCCGATAAAAGCCATTAACTATCGGACGCGCACCAATTTGCGACTATTTACAGCGGATCCATGCGGCACCATACTGGTGCAATATTCTCGGATCGCACCGGTTTCGTGCAGTTTTCCATTTTCGCAGAAAATCGCACGGCTTTGGTGCACCATTGTCTCCGACGTGCACAGGAGGCCTATAATAAACTCAAACTTATTTCGGGGGCATTACATGAGCAAAATAGACGACATCCTCGCCGTGGCGCGCGGGCGCAACAAGGACTGGCCCTATGCCGGCGCCGTGACGCCAGAGGAAGCTTATGAGCTGCTCAGCGCCGACAACGCGGTCAAGCTGGTGGACGTGCGCACCAACGCCGAGCGCGACTGGGTCGGCCGGGTGGCCATTCCGGAAGCCCAACATGGTGCGGTGCAGTGGAGTATTTATCCGGGCGGCATCGCCAACCATGAATTCATCGAGCAATTGAACTCGGTCGCGCGCAAGGACCAGGTGTTGCTGTTCCTGTGCCGCTCGGGCGTGCGCTCGCGTGGTGCGGCCAAGCTCGCGACCGAGCACGGCTACCAGCACTGCTACGATATCCTGGAAGGCTTCGAAGGCGACAAGGACGAGCACACGCACCGCAAGAACCTCGGCGGCTGGTGCAAGGCCGGCCTGCCTTGGACCGGCGCCTGACGCATTACACCGGCACCGCCAGCGTCGCCGCCGGCGATCCCTCCCCCATCAGGAACTGTATCCGCTTGCGCACGAACTGGATGTGGCTGCGCAAGCCGTACAAGCCGTCCGCAAACGACAGCGGAATCGAAATCTGGTTGACCAGTTCCTCGATCTCGTCGAGCCGCTTGAGCTGCGTTTGATACACCTGCATCCGCGTCTCCTCCGGGGCGCTCTCGACTTGCTGCTCGACCGTGCGCAGCTGCCCATACCAGCGGTACACGCGCGACCGGATGCGCCACACGTACAGCGGCGGAATAATGCGCGACAACGGAATGATCAACGCGCTCAGCGCCAGCACCACCACCCACATGCGGTCGAAAAAATTGGCCAGCCAGAAGGTCATGTAACGCTGCAACAGCGGCGGGCCGTTCTTGTAGAACTTGGCCGCCTCGGCGTCGACCGGAATCTCGGTGTACTTGGCTGACGGGAACTGGCCCTGCTGCTGGAACCAGCCGGCGCCGTTGTGGATGCCGCTGGCCGCCTGCACGAACAAATCGACCAGCGCCGGATGCATGTCGTCGCGCGCCACCAGCGTCGCGGTCGGCGCGATCAGGTTGTAATCCTCCTTGGGGATATCGCGGCCCAGATCGACGATCCCCTGCGGCAGCACCACGTGCGTCAGGAACGGCAGCTTGCGCGCGTAAGCCTCGGCCTGGCTGAAGTTGAACAGCTTGATGCCCGGCGTTTGCAGCAGCATCTGGATCAGCGGCGCTTCCGGCGCCGAGGTGAACACCAGGCCGTCGATGCGCCCTTCCAGCAATTCGATCGTGGCGGGCGTGTTGGCCAGCGAAAAACGTTGGACGTCTTCCTTTTCCAGGCCGTTGAGCGACAGCACCTGACGGAACAGGCGCGGCGCGCCGGCGCCTCTCGGGCCGAAGTTGATCTTCTTGCCCTTCAGCTGGCTGAGCTGGGTGATCGACGACATACCTCCGGGCTCGCCGTTCGGCTGGCCGTTCGGCTCGCGCAAAAACAGCCACAGCGGCTCGACGAACAGGCTGCCCAGCGACGACAAGCCTTCCTGCTCGGCCGCCTCCTCGTCGGTGGAGCCGCTCTGGACGAAGGCGATGTCGACCTCGCCGGCCCGCAGGCGGCGCAGGTTTTCGCCGGAACCGGCCGACGGCACCAGGGTGACCTTGACGCCGTGCTTGGCCAGCGCGGCCGCGTATTTCTTGCCGAATTCTTCGTAGGCGCTGTTTTCCTGGCCGGTCGCCAGACGCACCGTGCGCGGCGGCGCGGGATCGACCAGCCAGTAGGCCAGCGCGCAAACGCCGACGATCAGGGCGATGGTGGGCGCGGCGGCGACAAACAAGTCCCGCATCGAGAATTGCGTGAACTTGAGGATTTTGGACATGTGGTGGCGCATAGGTTTCATGGGCTAGTACATTGCCAACAAATGAACAACTATGCAAGGGGGAATGCGGGCAGCGATAAGGCGCGCTGCCCTGCGTGCAATACGGTACGCGTGCCAGCGCCCGTCAGCTCCTGTCAGCTTTTAGCCGCCGCAGGCTTGCAGCGGCGCGGCGCTCGCCGCCGTCACGCCATTGGCCGGCAGGCCGCCGGTCCTGAGTGCCATCACCGGCGGCACCGCGCCCGGCTGGGCCACCGGCTTCGGCTCGATCAGCGGCATCAGGCTCGGCGCCAGCACCACCAGCAACTGCACCGGCAGCGCGCTGGTGAAATCGTAATTCTTCGACTCCGGCCCGTGCACGTACGCCGTCATGCTGCCGAAGAAGCGCTCGCCGATGTTGAACACGAACGTCGCCGACCGGTTCACATAGCGCGACTCGATCAAGCGTCCGCCGCCGCCATAGACGTCGAAGCGCTGGTCGCCGGTACCGGTCTTGCCGCTCACCGGCAGCTCGGTGCCGTCGGACAGCATGAAAGCG